>CAZXGI010000073.1:5156-11464 GCA_964639965.1 uncultured Rhodospirillaceae bacterium | reverse complement strand
ATATAGAGGAAAGTCCGGGCTCCACGGAAACACGGTGCCGGGTAACACCCGGCGGGGGCAACCCTAGGGAAAGTGCCACAGAAAGCAAACCGCCTTTTTTAAAAAGGTAAGGGTGAAAAGGTGCGGTAAGAGCGCACCGCGCCAATGGCAACATTGGTGGCAAGGTAAACCCCACCGGGAGCAAGACCGAATAGAGGTGACAAGCTTAGTTATTTATAACTAAGCAGGCGGGTTTTCGCTCCGTCACCTGGGTTGGTTGCATGAGACGCTCGGTAACGAACGTCCAAGATGAATGGTCATCACCTTTACTTTGTAGTAAAGAGTACAGAACCCGGCTTATAGACCGTCTGGCACTAAACTATTATAAGTTGGAATTGACTTGACCGTTAAGGCCCGGCATCTTGGAGAAAATTCTAGATCAAATTCAATGGAGAATAACAATGGGGCCGTTCATTATACGAATCGCTGGTCATATAGTATTAGCGCATACATTTATATTTCCAACAAGCTTCTTGGATAGGCAGTCAGCCTAAAGTATTTATGAACCAAAAATCAAAACCGGGCATTTTACCATCGCAAGAAATAGATGCTGCCATAAGAAGTCAGTTAATATCTTCTAAAACACCAATAACTGGCGATCAAATCCAACCGGCTAGCATTGATCTCAGGCTAGATAAAACCGCCTACCGAGTTAGGGCTAGCTTTCTACCTGGAAATTACGCGACAGTAAAAGATAAATTAAAAAATATGATGATGCATAAAATTGATATTTCCAAAGGTGCCGTCCTTGAAAAGGGTTGCGTATACATTGTGCCAATACAGGAAAGTTTAGATTTAACTATGGATATTTCTGGAATGGCAAACCCTAAAAGTTCAACTGGAAGACTCGATATTTTTACCCGTATAATCACTGACAAGGCCGCAGAATTTGATCGAATTGAGTCAGGTTACAAAGGCCCCCTATATGCCGAAATATCCCCACTAACGTTCAGTGTATTGGTTCACCAAGGTTCGCGATTATCACAACTTCGCTTACGGAGGGGAAATTTTGGCACGGATGATGGTGTTTCTTTCACAGTTGATCTAAAAGGTTTTAAAGTTGGCTACCAGAAAACTAATATAGTTGGGTACAAAGCAAAAAAACATGCTGGCGTAATTGATATTGAAAATATTGACCATTACAATTTAATTGATTATTGGGATCCAATAACTGCTAGGACCGATAAAACACTCGTATTAGATCCTGATGAATTTTATATCCTCGCGTCAAAGGAGGCTGTTAGCGTTCCCCCCGATCAAGCCGCCGAAATGCGGGCCTATGACACTTTAGTAGGTGAGTTTAGAGTACACTATGCCGGATTCTTTGACCCAGGATTTGGTCATGATTCGGCAGGTGGCGTTGGAAGTCGTGCTGTCCTTGAGGTCCGTTCTCACGATGTGCCTTTTGTATTAGAAGATGGCCAAATGGTTGGACACCTTGTTTTTGAACCTTTAACCCATACCCCAAATCTACTTTATGGATCTGGGATGAACTCAAATTATCAAAACCAAGGGCTCAAATTGTCTAAACACTTCATATCTGTTTAAATAGGTGAATAATGGGATTATTGGGGATAAAATTTTAAGTTGTTGAATTAAATGGAATTATAATCAAACTCTAGGCTAGTCTCTGGGTATAAGTCGTAAATAAAATAATAATTGTTTGAGGGAATATCTATGGCCGATAAAGATGATGTAAAAAAAGGCAAAAAATTTCATGTGAATATCCCACAAGAAAATAAACCCTTTTTTTTAAAGGGTTCTGGGGCACTCGATTGGGGTATGCAAAATCGACTTGCCCAGATCTTTAACGCTAAATCTGGCCGTACGGTCATGTTAGCTTTTGATCATGGATACTTTCAGGGTCCAACTACTGGTATTGAACGTATTGATATCAACATAAAACCTTTAATCCCGTATGCGGACGTCCTAATGTGTACTAGGGGCGCTTTACGCTCTGTCATTCCGACCCATACAGATAAGCCGATCGTGTTGCGATGTTCCGGCGGACAGAGTATTTTAACCGAACTTTCAAATGAAACCATCGCCGTAGATATTGAAGATACAATCCGATTAAACGCAGCGGCAATGGCTGCTCAAGTTTATATTGGTGCAGAATATGAACATAAATCTATCGCCAATATCATAAAACTAGTTGATACAGGGACACGATACGGCATCCCAACACTCGCTGTCACAGGTGTAGGCGCAGATATGAAACGTGATTTCCGTTATTTCAGTCTAGCAACACGAATATGCGCAGAAATTGGGGCCCATTATATTAAAAGTTATTACTTTGAACCTGGTTTTGAGAAAGTAGTCGCCGCTTGTCCAGTCCCAATTGTTATAGCTGGTGGAAAAAAGCTGCCTGAAATAGAGGCCTTGGAAATGGCATACAAGGCAGTAGATCAGGGGGCGGCGGGAGTGGATATGGGCCGTAATATTTTCCAATCAGATAGTCCAGCAGGTATGATTCAAGCCGTTGGACTGGTTGTACACAAAAACGAAAAACCTAAGAAGGCGTTTGAACTATATAAACAAGTAAGAGCTAGTGAAAATAGCAGCTGAATTTTTGTTACCGTACAGCTATTACAATTGAAAAAAATAATTAATTCTATATTTACAAATTCATAGTGTCCTCAACGTAAAGCAGCGGCAATATTCCCCCCATCAACCGTAATAACTGCTGCAGTAGTTTTAGGTGATAGAGCCAAATCAGTAAACGCTTTAGCAACATCCGTAGGTTCCACTTCTTCACCTAACAAATTCCCACTTAAATAGTCGGCTTCTGAAATTTTTCGCGCTCTGGATCTATTGGAAATCATGGTACCCGTTAGAAGGCCGGATCGCACACGGTCAGCATTAACCGCGTTGGATGTAATACCATCCTTGCCATGATCAACAGCATATTGACGCATTAGAAAAAGAGTTGCTGCCTTTGGTACACCATATGGACCAAAATCGGCACCGGGATTAACTGCTTGTTTAGATGTATTAAAAAGCAACCGCCCACCTAAATTTTGTGCTCGCATTACTCGAACTGCATTTTGAGCAACGCTCTGATGGGCAAAAAAATTCAGCTCAAAACTTTCTCGGATAGTTTTCAAATCAACTGTACCAATTTCACCCTGCCACGCAGCTCCAGCATTGGAAACGACTATATCAACACCCCCAAACGTTTTACACGCTGTATCAAAAGCACGTCGAACAGCAATAGGTTTGGTAACATCACAGACGATACCGAGACCATCGACTTTATGCGCTACCCTCTCAACCGATTTTTTATTTACATCTAAAACAATTACGGTGGCACCCTTTTCAGCAAAAGCCGTAGCCGTAGCAGCACCAATACCTGAGCCTGCGCCGGTAATTAGGGCAATCTGGCCACTTAAAGTAGATGTTTTTAAATCCTGAAGCTTCGCTAATTCTGGCGACCAATATTCAATATCAAAAATATCAGCTTCACTTGCAGGTTTATATCGACCGATCGATTCAGCGTTAGTTATGATTTCTACATTGACAGTCGCAAGGTCAGCAGCAATACGCGCATTTTCAATAGTACGACCAACACCAAACAACCCAATACCTGGCAAAATTATTACTCGTGGCTTTGTATCTTTGATTAATTTTTTTTTATAGTATCGATTATTATGCCTGTTAAAATAATTAAAATATTGATCTTCGAATTTTTTAACAGCTCGGAACACCTTATTTGAAAACGCCGGGCCTAGGTTAGGGGTGGGTAATAATAATGGTTTTGGTTTTGTCCAGATCACATGGTCTGGCGTTACTGGCCCTGCGGTCCCAAAACGAGCTAAGTCTTTTCCTGTTACAAATTTCATTATTGCGTTATTGGTTCTAAAATCCAACAACCAGCCAGAACCTAATGCACCTCGTACAATTGGTGCTATTTCTGAAATAGAAAGTAACTTAGTAGAAATTTTTTTTGTTTTAAGAGTTCTTTTTCTTTTCTTTCTCAACTCAATTTCGGCCAAGGTTACTAATCTAATCATGTGACCGTAAGCTTCTTTAGCGGTCTCACCAAAAGTAAAAAGGCCATGGCGCATAATAATCAAGGCAGAAATACTTGGAGTTTTATGATAGGTAGAAACAGCCTTTTTTGCCAATTTAAAACCTGACATTGCATAGGGTAAAACAGCAACATCAGATCCAAATATCTTTTTACACCGATTAGCTGCATCAATTTGGTTGGTTAGAGCTAACACAGCATTAGAATGCGTATGCATTACAAATTTATTTGGTAAAAATGCATGAAGGAGGGTTTCAACAGATGGGTTTACTGCATCAGGATCACTTTTAGCCAACCTTAACGTCTTCAACATCTGTTTATCTGACAAGTCTGCATTAGACTGCAATTTCAATAAACCTTCCAGATGAAGAGATGTAAAACCCGATGTCTTAATACCATTAAGATCCAAGCCAGAACCTTTTATATACAAAGTATCCTTGTCAGTCTTAACAGATGTGTTGCCACCGCCATGTAGAACAAGGGCCGCCTCTGCACCTAACAAATTTGATGTATAAACGCAAAGAGCCAAATCAACTGATGTTTTTCTTCTTTTAGCTCTATTGGCTATTATTTTTGATTGGTTTTCTGAATATCTATTTCTCATACGCCAAGGTATCCTCAAAACCTCGCAAACTAAAAACGTTTTTTTGATTCATTCGTTTTATAATAATGTGACCCTTTTTTGTATCTCAGGTCCATCTACATCATAACGATAAGCGCGGAAAACGTTATTATGGATTGGATCTTCCGAGTTCTCGTCAGTAAAATACGGCGAGATATATTCCCAAACTAACTCTTTATCTGGCGTAACCTCAAATATACGACCCCACATCCCTTCACAGATTAACGTATTGCCGTTTTTTAGTCTTTGGGCACCCGATATAAAGGGACTATGAAATGTATAACGAGGGATCCCAGTATACTCCCAGATAGTCTTTTTAGTTTTAGGATCAAATTCCAACACTTTAGAACCGTTACCCGGTGATCCTAAAGCCAAATTATTGAAAACCATATAATTACCATTTTCTAGAACCTGAAAATCGTGTTGGTGTCCGAGCTCTGGACCACACCATTCAAAATTAAATTTTCCAGTTTTCTTATTGATTATTGCAATTAAGTTGTTATGGCGCCAACTTACCATGAGATCATCATTAGGTAAGGGCATAATTGAATTAGCATGAGCCCATTCTCTTCGCCCTGACATTGGGGCATTTGGATATTTTTCAATTTCTACATTCTCCCACATGCACCATTTCCATACCGTTTCTCCCTTAATATCTACTTCGTGAATAACGTCACCCCAGATACCATCGGGGTGAGTTTCCCCATACTCTCCACCACCTACGCGTATGGCATATTCATCAGGTATCAACTCCCAACGAAGGTAAATCGTATTTCCATTTTCACATCGAAAAAAATCGTGGTGTTGAAAATCATCTTGATGCTCCCAGATAATATTCCCATCCCAATCAAGTTCCTCAATTTTACCACCACTTGCTCTAAAACCTGCCGGGCCATTTTCAGTTTTAGTCGCCATTAATAAATTACCATTTGGCAGTAGATAACCATAAGCACCGGGTGCCGCAGCATGGTTCCATTGGTGAAGAACCTCCCCTTGCATACCAATCAGATAGGACTGTTTTTGATGTAATGGCGAAAACAGTGTTACACCTGGCGATGAACGCGTCCGGTCATACTTTGTTACCCCAAATTTTGAGAACCTCACGAACAAACTCCTTTACTTGGTGACTAAAATCACGTTTTTGTGGCAAGATCTGGATTCCAAATTTCAAAGCTGATAATTTAGTTAACCCCACCAAAAAAATTTGGTCCACGCTCATTACTGAGGCAAATCAATTTCCAGAATTGCCATGTTAAAGTCATAAGAAACTTCACCCTCTTCATCATCCCGATAAAGCGTCCCTATAAATTCCTCAGCTAGATAAACCTCAACTGAATCAGTGGACTTTATACGATCGACTAAACGAAAATTATCATTACCAAATTTATCGCGTAAATAATTTTGAAGTTTCTGCACCTCTGCTTCAGTCACATTTCTCTCCTAATTAAATAGAACTGGTCTTCTCAAATTTTTCTATATTTATCAGTTCAATAGCAATATGTCGATTAGTGCAATATTGAAGTGCGTTCCTTCCAAACAAGAATTTTGCTCAGATGTTAGTTAATATTTTCCCAATCCAAAAACAACCATACCAACCTAATTGATTAAATTAGATTA
>CAZXGI010000073.1:0-5056 GCA_964639965.1 uncultured Rhodospirillaceae bacterium | reverse complement strand
GCTGTAGAACGTTTATCCAAAACCTTTCCGGCTAAACTTTCTCTATTATGTAAATTGGCTTCATAAAGTTCGAAGAAATCCTCCGACACGGAACCAACAATAAATTCATTTTTCATCAAGGCTTCTGACCAAGCTTTTATTCGTGGAAAATCTTCCAAAATTCCTGTCGGATTAATATTCTCTACTATATTAAACCGCATTAGAAATGGTGCGTATGCAGCATCAACCAAACAAAGTTTATCGTTGTTAAAATAAGGACCAGCACCCTTCCGCTTATCCAAAGCATCTTCGACTTTTTGCAACGTAGTTGGCAACGCTTTTAAAGCTAATGAATGTTCTTTTTTAGTCTTGGCATAATTTACCTTATTTAGCGCACTTGCCCAACCACCGGTAAAATCCGTCCAAGCTCTGTTGCGAGCGCGCTCAATCGGGTCTTTAGGTGACAGCTGGGGCTCAACAACTTCATCCAGAAACTCGGCTATCGCATTCGATTCAAATAATACGTCATCATCTACTTTTAAAACAGGTACCTTAGCATGTGGAGAAATCTCCAAAAACCAATCTGGTTTTGAATTTTTAGTGATATAAGTAACGTCAAATTCAACATTTTTAGCGCGCATAACAATCACGGCGCGCTGAACCCAAGGTCAGACTTTAAAGCTAATCAAATGATATCGTGTCATAATAATTTCCTAATTAATAAAACGAATGTTTGCACACGAGGTGCATGGTTTCAACGTGAAATCAACTAAATCTTCTAAATAATTATAAAAGACTCATAACCCCATGGAATTATCGTAAGAATCAGGGTAAAACTTCTTATATGAAACAAATTATCCAGAATGCCCGTTCGGGGCAACTAAAAGTAAAGGATGTTCCCGCCCCACGGGCAAGTAGAGGTGAAATCCTTGTACAAACGCAAGCCTCGCTGATTTCAGCAGGTACCGAGCGCATGGTAGTTAAATTCGCCAAGAAGAATTTAATTTCGAAAGCTAAGGATCGCCCAGACCTAGTTAAGAAGGTCCTAAACAAAGCCAAGACGGATGGAATTAAACCCACAATAAACGCAATTATGGCCAAACTCGATAGTCCAATTCCACTAGGCTACTCAGCGGCAGGTACTGTCATTTCAGTTGGAGCTGAACTAGAAGGAAAATTTTTGGTTGGACAACGCGTCGCTGTAGCTGGTGCCAATATTGCAAATCATTCCGAAATAAATGCTGTCCCAGCTAACCTTGCCGTTGCAATTCCTGATGGTGTGAATGATGACGAAGCAGCATTTGGCACAATGGGAGCTATCGCATTACATGCCGTTAGAAACCTTGATTCCAAATTGGGTGAGGTTGTAGCAATATTTGGCGCCGGTATAGTTGGACAAATAGCGATCCAACTTCTTGGCTTATCTGGTGTACGCGTCATTGCACTTGATTACGATGAAGCAAGGCTCAAGCTCGCTCAGAATTCAGGCGCGGAAAAATGCTATAACCTGGCAAGCGACAATTATAAAAATAATATAATGACCCTTACAGACGGCATTGGATGTGATGGTATTTTGATTGCCGCTGCAACGGATTCTAATGAACCTTTTATTATAGCATCTGAGATAGCTCGTGACAGAGCACGGGTTTGCATGGTGGGTATGAGTGGCACAGAGTTCCCTTACGCAGAATTCATGAAAAAAGAGATGTCAATCATTGTCTCTCGATCATATGGACCGGGTCGTTACGATCAGGATTATGAGGAACGGGGGACAAAATACCCAGTAGGGTTTATCCGGTGGACTGAAACCGAAAATCTAGCAGAAATAATGCGCTTATTATCTCCATCCACAAAATACAAATTAAATTTAGGGTCGTTAATTACCCACCATTTTGACATAAGCGCCGCAAACGACGCCTATAAAATGATTCTCGAAAAAACTGATTCTCATTTGGGCGTAATTTTACATTATCCGGAGGTCTGTGATCAAAAATCCATAAAGATTAGCTCATCAAAACAAGTATCCGACAAATGCATTTTAGGCGTAATTGGTGCCGGTAATTTTTCCCGAGCCATTCTTTTACCTGAATTAAAAAAATTATCTAACGTTTCATTAAATACCATTGTAGCTAAAAGTGGTATCTCAGCAAACTTTGCACAAGATAATTTTGGCTTTATAACCGCAGCAACCAATGTATCGGAAATTATAGACAACAAAGAAATAAATGGCGTTTTAATTGCTACCCGCCACGATAGTCACGCAGAACTGACGGTTCGGGCTCTGTCAGCTGGAAAAGCTGTTTTCGTAGAAAAACCTTTAGGACTCAATAAAAAGGAGATAACGTCTGTTAGAAAGGCCCGAGAAAATTCAAATTCATTTTTCCAGATTGGCTTCAACCGCCGTTTTGCCCCGTTGACACAAAAAACCAATGATATACTTGGAAATATTGAGGGTCCACGTTTCATGGTATTCCGCATTAATGCTGGAAATATTCCTTCTGATAGTTGGATACAAAATTCCTTTGAAGGCGGAGGGCGTATAATAGGGGAAATGTGTCACTTTATTGATTTGGCCCGCCACTTTGCAAAATCTAAGATAACCTCGGTTCAGGCAAATGCTGCTCGCAATTCAAATGGAACATCGGATGATATAACTGCAAATCTTCATTTTGAAGATGGTAGTCTTGCAACTATCGCTTATACTAGCCTGGGAGATCCAGGTTTTCCGAAAGAACGATTTGAAATTTTTTCTGGCAGCACAGTATTAGTCCTAGATAATTTTAAAAATCTGTCAGTCACAGCTAATGGTTCAACAAAAAATCATCCCTATATTAATCAAGACAAAGGTTTCAAAGGCGAACTTTTGGCCTTTACCGATGCAGTTGCTACGGGAGGTCCGGGAAAAATTGATGAAAATGAGTTTTTCGAAACTAGCTATGGAACACTTGCTGTATTGGAATCTTTACAGACTGGCTTAACAATTAAGTTATAACAAACGGATTAATAGATAAATGGGCAAATCAACGCTGCCACTAATAACGTGTGTAGAATCCCTGTCAAAAGCAAAGATCTTATGTATAGGCGATATAATGCTTGATAGGTTTGTATATGGTGATGTTGATCGAATTTCACCCGAAGCTCCTATACCTGTTTTTAATACCCAATCTGAAAAATTGATGCTGGGTGGAGCTGGAAACGTTGCTTCCAACTTGTCAGGACTTGGGGCCAAAACACGTTTTATTGCTGTAATAGGCAACGACCCGGCTGGCCAAAATATAAAAAAATTAATCACAAAAATTGTAAATACAAAGGCGACATTAATACGTGAAGAAGGACGTCGTACGTCAATTAAAACACGTTATATTGCCGCCGGTCAGCAAATAATGCGGGCCGATGACGAGACGGTTTCTCCAATCAAGAAAGAGACAAAAAATCAGATTATTAACCTTGTTAAATCTGAATTAAATAATTGTAATGCCCTAATTATAGCCGATTACGCTAAAGGAATTTTAACACCTGAAATAAACAAGCAACTCATCAGACTTGCAAAAAAAGCTAAAATCCCAATTATTGTTGATCCTCAAGGACATGATTATGGACCTTATAAAGGGGCTGATATTATTACTCCTAATAGAAAAGAACTTTCACTAGCCACAAACTTGCCTGCGGATAATGATAAACAGATTAGATTCGCAGCAAATAAATTAATTTCCGAGAATAATATTAAGTCTGTACTTGCCACCCGTTCAGGCGATGGAATGACACTTATTAATTCTAAATCCTTCAATACGTTTAAAGCTGAAGCCCAAGAGGTTTTTGATGTATCAGGTGCAGGAGATACAGTCGTTGCTACAATTGGTGCGAGTCTAGCGGCCGGTATAGAACTAAAACAGGCTGTAAACCTAGCAAACGTTTCAGCTGGTATAGTAGTTGCCAAAACTGGCACGGCTGTGGCTTATGCCAGTGATATTATTAAGGATTTAGAAAAGCGAAAACCTTTGAGCAAAAACCCAAAAATCTTCGATTCTAAGTCGTCTATAAATATCGCTAATATATGGCGGAAAAAAAATCTTAAAATTGGGTTTACCAATGGATGTTTTGATCTTTTACATCTGGGACACATCGCAACAATTAATACTGCTAAAGAAGCGTGCGACAGACTTATTGTTGGATTAAATAGCGATTCATCGATCCGACGGCTAAAAGGTAAACAGCGGCCTATACAATCAGAAGCGGTCAGGGCACAAATTCTCTCTTCTCTAAGAGATGTAGACGCCGTAGTAATTTTTTCTCAAGATACGCCAGAAAAGATCATAACTTCTTTAAAACCCGATGTTTTTGTTAAAGGTGCAGATTACAAAATCAATAACATACCAGAAGCTAAAATTGTTAAGACTTATGGTGGTAGGATTATCCTTGCTAAGATATTAAAAGGCCATAGTACAACAAAAACAATTTCCAGATTCGAATAATCTAGGACTAATCCGATGATATTATTCTATTTATAATACCATCCCAAAAGGATTCTTTTTTTAATACCCGCCGACTCCTCCTAATATTGGACCCCTCTTTTGTTATCTTAACCTGAAGCGCGTCACTCATAATTTTTTTCCAAATTATTGCCGGGAGAGTACCGCCCGTAACTTTTTTCATTGGTTTTTCATTGTCATTACCAATCCAAACACCAACAACAATATCCTTACTATAACCTATAAACCAACCATCTCGAAAACCCTGACTCGTCCCGGTCTTTCCATATGCTGGTATTCCCAACTTAGCTTTTTTACCTGTTCCAGATCGTATTACTTCACTCATCATATTATTCATAAGACTTACATGTTGTGGTTTTATAATCTGCCCAGCACCATCACCGTGACGACGATAAAGTCTGCCCCCTGACGAATAATTAATTTCGATAAAACCAAATGGCCAAATTCCATTTCCTCCATTTGCTAATGCTGCATAAGCACCTGTTAATTCAATCAGACTTACCCCAAACGTTCCCAGAGCGAGACTAGGCGACCGTGTTAATGGTGCCATGATACCTAAGCGCCTGGCTGTCTTTATAACCTCACCT
>CAZXGI010000072.1:0-11627 GCA_964639965.1 uncultured Rhodospirillaceae bacterium | reverse complement strand
TTTAAAACAACTGCACGAACGTTTAGCTGTTATTGATACGGCTCAAAAAAATATCTAAAGGTTAGGATCTAGATCTAATCGCACCTTCTCAAGATCTTTTTCATTTTTAACCTTAAAAGGTGCCCTCTCAACCAAGCAGACATCCATTCGAATACCGGCCTCTAAAACTCTCAAACTTTCTATGTTTTCTTCAAGTTCTCGATCTGTCGGAGGTGAATTTACAAATTTATCTAAAGCCCCCCTCTTATAAGCGTAGATTGGAACATGACGAAAAAGAGGTCGTTCTCCTAAAAATTTTGGATCGCGAGAAAAATCAACAATTGTACCCACTTTTGAGCTTTTCAATACATATACAACCCTCCTTTCATTCCAGTCGACAGCGGTTTTTACAACATTAATATCGTTTAATTCGTCTTGCTCTAAAGGACAAACCATAGTTGCCATTCCAACTTCCCGATCCACTAAAGCGTACATAAGTGCACGGATGTATTTTGGCTCCAATGTTGGCATATCTTCATGAACATTTATTATTAAATCATGAGTATAAAATCGATCAAATCGATTAACTGTTGCCTGAACACGCTCCGCGCCAGATTCAGTTTTATAATTATGATTCTTAGGTAGATCTTCAGGGTTTGTTTTAACCGTGTAAGCTCCTGCTTCCCCTAAAGATTCTGCAACATCATCATCAATACAATCAACAATGATACTGCCAATACCCGCTTGCTTTACGCGCCTATAAGACTGAACAACCATGGATTGCCCATTGACATCAGCAAGTTGCCTTTTTGGCTCACCAAGCTCATTTAACTGAGATGGAATAACAATGAGGGGATTAAGGATCATAATGTCAGATTAGCTCAGATTTTATCTCTTTAATTTTGCGGCAAGCCGCAAACGCAGTGCATTTAATTTGATAAAACCTTCAGCATCTTGTTGATTATAGACAGAATCTTCCTCAAATGTAGCTAAATCTTCACTGTAAAGGCTATGAGCAGATTTACGGCCGAGTATGATAACATTTCCCTTATAGAGTTTAATGCGTACAGTACCAGTCACGTTCTTTTGACTTTTATCAATAGCACTTTGTAACATTTCACGCTCTGGAGAGAACCAGAAACCATTATAAACCAATTCTGCATAACGAGGCATCAATTCATCTTTAAGGTGGAGAGCACCCTTATCAAGGGTAATACTTTCAATTGCTCGACGAGCTGAAAGTAAAATTGTACCCCCTGGCGTCTCATATATCCCGCGCGATTTCATTCCCACAAAACGATTTTCAACTATATCAATTCGACCAATACCATTGGCACCTGCCAAATCATTCAAATGTGTCAAAAAAATTGCAGGGCTCAATTTCTTACCATTTATCGCAACGGGATCACCACATTCAAATTCTACCTCAATTATTGTAGGTTTATCCGGTGCATCTTCTGGTGATACAGAACGAGTGAACATTGATTCATATGGCTCCTGCCATGGATCTTCAAGTATTTTACCTTCATACGATATATGTAGAAGATTAGCATCCGTAGAATAAGGGGCTTCGTCTTCTTTATCTTTTGGAACTTGAATTTGGTGATTAAGAGCATATTCGATCAGCTTATTACGCGAATTGAGATCCCATTCCCGCCATGGTGCAATCACGGTAATATTGGGATCAAGGGCATAATAACCAAGCTCAAATCTGACTTGATCATTACCTTTGCCGGTAGCTCCGTGAGAAACTGCATCCGCGCCAACTTCCTGGGCAATTTCAATTTGTCGTTTTGCTATAAGGGGACGTGCAATTGATGTACCTAAAAGGTAAGTACCCTCATAAATCGCATTCGATCTAAACATCGGAAAAACGTAATCCCGAACAAATTCTTCCCGCAAGTCCTCAATGTAAATTTCTTTTATACCCATGGCCTTGGCCTTGGCCCTTGCGGGTTCAATTTCCCCTCCTTGCCCCAAATCAGCTGTAAATGTCACGACCTCACATTGATATTCATCTTGTAGCCACCGTAAAATAACAGAAGTATCTAACCCTCCAGAATATGCGAGCACAACTTTCTTAATATCACTGTTTTCTATGCTTTTAGGCATACATATATTCCTTCAATCTGCAACAAATAACAACAAGCCGGGCAGTATAGGCAAATGCTGGCCTACTTCAAGAATAAGCCACTATTCTAAATAAAACCTATTGTGGAAAGTTCTATTTTACTAAAAATGAATCTCAACCGGGATCCCCTTCCCATTTTGCAGAATAATCGGACTAAGCATTCTAAGCTAACAACTAAAAACGTGTTTAGATTATCAATATTTTCACTAATTCGTATAAATATAATATTTTAATAGTAATATAATTTAAATACTAATTTCCGATCGTTAATTTCAACAACGCACCGATATCCTTTGGGATTTCGTTACCTCGCCAAGCTATATATTGATCGGGTCTAACGAGAAGAACTTTCACCTGGTACAGTCTTAGTGCTGCGGGCTCCTTAATTATAATAATTTTAATAGGGATGTTTAACTCAATTGCAACATTCTTAAAGGCCAAAACACTTGGTGCATCCGGTCCAATCTGCAAAACATTAAACCAAGGTCCTAATTGATCAAAAATACTTTCTTTATCGTTAATCCAATAATGTGGTAATCGCCCACCGGGCACACTAGAGGGAATGTATGTGGCAGGCTCGTCCGGAGGCGGTTTAGATCCATCACTGACTATAAGCGGCGAGTTATCATAGCGGGCTCCCAAAACAATACCCAAACTAGCAAATTCTTCTTTGAACGATTTTAATTCGACCTGAAGCGTTTTCCTAGCCTCCTTGCCACGAACACTATCTTCCTCAATAAAGTCAGGAAATTTTAAACTTCCGATTTTATCTGCGTATTTTCCGGAAGTATTGGTATTTCGAATACCTATTGGGCGACGTTCAAGCTCATAACTTTCGATCAGCTTATCACCACCAAACCCCTGAATCATGGCCGCTAGTTTCCACCCAATATTAGCAACATCATCAATGCCTGTGTTAAAACCAAATCCGCCCGAAGGTGTAAATAAATGAACAGCATCACCCGCTAATATTACGCGACCTTTCTGGTAATGTTCAGCTACCATTGCCAAACCAGCCTGCCATTCTTGAACAGAAATAATCTCAACGTCAATTTTAGTGCCAACAGCAATTTGGAATATCTCCTTTGCATCCACTTCCTCAATAGGGATGGTTGGAGGTATTTCCGACAAAAGTAAAAATTCATCATCACCGTTTAGTGAGATAAAGTCAGTTCGCCCTTGGGGATTAATTGTCCAATAATGCCAGGAATCCGACATGGTGCGTACTTCTTTTACCATAGAAGACCGCGCATATATTGAGATCATACTGCCATCATAAAAACGATCGCCTGTGCTGTCGCGACCGGAATATTTAAAGCCAAGTTGCGGACGCACAAATCCTTTTGCGCCATCGCAGCCCAACAGATAATTACAATTAACATAATGGATTTTATTATTGGAAAGATCTTCAATTTTTGCCTCGACGCAATTGCCTTTGTCTTTAAAAGCAATCAAATCCCAACCAAAACGAATATCGGATTCTTTGAAACTCTCCGCATGTTTCCGCATTACTGCCTCAAAATACATTTGATTTGAACGGTGAATAGGTTCAGGGGTTAAATCTGTCTCACCCCAAGGACCCGGATTACTTAACTTTTCCCTTAAGGTAGGCATTTTAATTCTACCAAGCTCATAACCATTCAATCTCGATACATACGTACTATCGGTTGGATAGTCTTCAGGTAAACCTGTTACCCGAATGGCTGGAGAGGCTCCATACCGACGCAAATGTTCCATAGTTCGGCTATTAATTGTGCTACCTTTTGGATGTGTCGTTGTTTCTATGCGTTTATTTACTAGTAAATTTCTCACACCCCGAATCGATAATTCCATTGACAGACAAAGACCAACAGGTCCTCCGCCCGCAATTAGAATAGGAACGGTTTCTTTTTTCATGTTCCACCAAGAATCAAAAAGACTATCAAAACCCTACGAATTATGAAAATTCGATAATAGACTCTGACATTATTTTTTTAAAAAAGAAAGCCCGTCTCTAATTCTCTAATTTTGATAAAATTAGAGAATTTGAAAAACGAGCTCGTGAGTTTGGGCAGATTTTCTGCCCGCTGAGGAAAAAACTAGAAGTATAACAAATAATTTTTTTAAGGGGCAGCTCCACAGTCATTTTTTTTGAAGTCATCTTTCATTGCTATTTAAAATAACCTCTATCATTACTATTAACCATCAAGCAGCAGCCGGCTTAAATTGGTCCCTTTCTGTCGAATCTGACATCGCCGTTGTTGACGCCCCATCTCCCGATATAGCAGTGGCAACGGCATCAAAATAGCCAGTTCCCACCTCACGCTGATGTCGCGTTGCTGTATAGCCGTTCTCCTCACTTCTAAATTCAGCGTCTTGAAGTTTAGAATATGCAGCCATACCCCTCTCACGATAATCTCGAGCCAACTCAAACATGCCATGATTAAGTTGATGAAAACCCGCCAGTGTAACAAATTGAAACTTATAACCCATCGCACCTAATTCTTTTTGAAAACTTTCGATTGTTTTAGAATCTAAATTATCTGACCAATTAAAACTCGGGCTGCAATTATATGCTAACAATTTTCCAGGAAACCTATCATGTATAGCCTCAGCAAATTGACGCGCTTCGTCCAGATCCGGTTTTGAAGTCTCCCACCATAACATATCTGCATAAGGTGCATATGAAAGTTGGCGGGAGATACAGGCTTCAACACCACATTTAATATTGTAAAAACCCTCAAGAGTGCGCTCACTCGATTCAATAAAAGGACGATCACGTTCATCAATGTCGCTGGTAAGTAACTTCGCACTTTCGGCGTCCGTTCGCGAGACTATGAGGGTTGATACACCCATGACATCGGCTGCCAATCTTGCTGCTGTTAAATTACGAATATGTTGACCTGTTGGAATAAGAACTTTGCCACCCAAATGACCACATTTCTTCTCCGAAGCCAGTTGATCTTCAAAATGAACCGCAGCCGTTCCTGCTTCTATAAATGCCTTTGTGAGCTCAAATGCATTTAAAGGGCCACCAAATCCCGCCTCCGCATCAGCTACTATTGGTGCAAACCAGTCACGTTTAACATCACCCTCAGAATGTTCTATCTGATCCGCTCGTTGCAAAGTTCTATTGATTTTTGCTACCAACTCTGGTGCAGCGTTAGCCGGATATAGACTTTGATCGGGATACATAGTTCCAGCCGTATTTGAATCGGCAGCAACCTGCCACCCTGAAAGATAAATAGCTTTAAGCCCAGCTCTAACCTGTTGCATAGCCTGATTACCCGTCATCGCACCTAAAGTATTAATATATTCTTCTGTGTGGAGAAGTTCCCATAACTTTTTTGCTCCACGAGCAGCAAACGTCTGAGCAACAACAACTGAACCACGGAGCTTTTTAACCTCTTCGGGCTGATAAGGCCGAGTAATACCATCAAAGCGACCGTCTGGTGAATCAGGAATCAGAGTATTATAGACTTCAGCCTCTTTCATAATCATTTTCTCCAATTATTTAATTATTTTATAATTATTTTACTAAATTCTGTAATTTGTCTACATCATATTGTTTTTATATAGTATTATTGATATAGATATGGGCAGTTTTTTTTGTAAATTTGTAAAATTTGTAAATATTCCTAATCTCAATTAATTTGATAGAGATGCGTGTGACTAACCGTACCCAAAAAATATTCGCCGGAAATAAAATCCGGCGTCTTCGGAGAGAATTAAATCTTACACAAATGGAGATGGGTGATAATCTCGGTATTTCCACCAGTTATCTAAATTTGTTGGAACGAAATCAACGCCCATTAAGTGCCCAACTATTACTGCGCCTAGCAGATGCCTTTGACATTGATCTCAAAGAATTCTCAGGCGATGACGATAGCCAAGCAGCTGCATCATTAAAAGAAATATTCTCGGATCCAATATTTGATGGTTTAAAAATTTCAAATCAAGAATTAACTGACCTCGTTGGAGCAAGCCCTTCAGCAGCCCAATCAGTTTTAACTCTTTATCGCGCTTATCGAGAGAGCTTAACTAACAATGCGGCTATTGCAGAACAACTTGCCAATCAAGAAGGCACAACTACAAAAAAGACGTTGCGTTTCCCGATCGAGGAAGTACGCGACTACTTTCATGATTCAAATAATTATTTCCCAGAGCTAGAAAATGCAGCTGAGACATTATGGTCAGATGCCCAATTAACTTTAGATGATCTCTACTTTGGCCTCAGGGATCATCTGAAATCTGCTCATGATATTGCTGTACGAATCATGCCTGTCGATGTCTTGCCAAATACAACTTGGAGATTAGATCGGCATAGCCGTCGTTTGTTTATATCAGAAATAGTTAAGGTTACTTCTAGAACATATCAACTTGCCTTACATGCAGGCCTCTTAGGGTACAAGAACCTACTCGATGAAATGGTATTGAGCACGGGTCTTAAAGGTGATGAAGCTAAACAGCTCTGTCGGTTGGGACTAGCAAATTATTTTGCCGGAGCAGTCATTATGCCTTACGAAAAATTTCAAACAGCAGCAAAGGAATTGCGCTACGATATTGACCTACTCTGCCAAAGATTTAGCTCAAGTTATGAACAAACAAGCCATAGACTTACCACCTTGCAACGACCTGGGTCTAAGGGGGTGCCTTTCTTTTTCCTTAGAGTCGATCACGCTGGGAATATATCCAAACGTTTTAGCGCTTCTGGTTTTCACTTTGCACGATTTGGAGGAACCTGCCCTCGCTGGAACATACATGAGGCCTTCCGTACGCCTGATAAAATTATTCCACAGATTGTCGGTATGGAAGACGGAACAAATTATTTTACAATTTCCAGAACCGTTCGCAACAAGGCCGTTGGTTATAACATAGCTGAGCAACAACTTTCTATCGGAATTGGTTGCAAAATAGATTATGCCTCGCAATTAGTTTATGCTGATGGGCTTAATTTAACAGAGAAGATAGCAGTCACACCAATCGGTGTTAACTGTCGCCTTTGCATGAGAATAAATTGTAATCAACGGGCCAATCCCCCACTAAACAGGCAAATTTCCGTAGCTGAGAATTACCGCGGTATTTCACCCTTTACGTTTGCTGAGCTTTAACAAGAAATATATTTTTATACTAAAGGTTGCTGCGGCTCCCCATGGATATACTTTTCAGAATATTTTCTGGTTGATTTACTTGCTGATTTTAGCTGTCCACACGCTGCCATAATATCGCGTCCACGAGGCATTCTTATTGGTGCACTTAGACCACGCTCATTAAGAATTTCCGAGAATTTCTTAATTTTATGGTGAGAGGAGCATTCATATTCTACGCCCGGCCATTTATTGAACGGTATCAAATTAATTTTTGCGGGGATACCTGATAAAAGCCGTGCCAGTTCTTTAGCATCAGAGGCAGAATCATTAATTCCATCCAGCATAACATATTCAAAAGTAATACGCCGTGCGTTGCTGGAGCCGGGATATCTTCGACAAGCGTCAATCAATTCTTTGATGGGATATTTTTTGTTAATGGGCACTAGAATATTGCGTAATTCGTCGTGAACAGCATGCAAAGAAACTGCTAAACCAACCCCCAATTCTTCACCACAGCGCTCAATCAAAGGCACAACACCAGAAGTAGACAATGTAATACGCCGCCTAGAAATCGAGATTCCTTCCTCATCCATAATAATTCTCAGAGCCTTTGAAACCTCGTCAAAATTATAAAGTGGTTCACCCATTCCCATCATAACAATATTGGTAAGCTTGCGATTATGACCATCAGACGGCCATTCATCATAAGAATCTCGGGCAATCATCATCTGACCAACGATTTCACCTGCGGTTAAATTACGAACCAATTTTTGTGTACCTGTATGACAAAATGAGCACGTTAAGGTGCATCCAACTTGAGAGGAAACACAAAGTGCCCCACGGTCATCTTCTGGAATAAAAACCGTTTCAACTTGATTACCATCCTGTGTTTTCAAAAGCCATTTATGGGTGGTATCTTCAGATATCTGTTGGGTAACAATTTCCGGCTTCACAATTATATAACAATCTTCAAGCTTGGCGCGCAAAGACTTACCTAAAGAAGTCATCTTAGAAAAATCAGTCTCCCCTTTATGATAAATCCAGTGCCAAAGTTGTTTGGTGCGAAAAGTCTTTTCACCCATTTCAATTAATTCAGCTTCTAATTCCTTTCGCGAAACACCAATTAAATTTTTCTTTATTTTTTCATGTTGCATTCAATTAACGCCGCAAACCTTACTTATCTCTTTATAGGCCGAGGTAAATCCCATCAAAGAATAAAAATCCTCAGTTTTTGTTCCCCGCTTTGAAACTCCGGTCACCTTCATCGACCTACCCCGGATCATCATCTTAAGAATTTTTGGTTCCATTTCATCCTCCGCCCAAGCAGTACCGCGATCTGTATATAACTGGGTAATCTGCCCATCTATATTAAGTATAACTTCACTGTCTTTTTTAAAAACATAGCCAGCACGCAATTCAAACACATCGCGTTTTTTTTCTCCCGGACGGTGGGTTAGCAGAATATAGGTATTTCCTCGCGATTTATATTTTCCTGTTTCTTTTTTAGGTACACTAGCAACATAACAAATTTTATTTTGAGCCTTCCCATCAACAAATACACTCCAATCTCCGAAATTATTTATCAATGTCTGGGCATAACATGTATTTGGTACCGTCAGAATTCCGGTCCACATAATTGCATTAAAATATAGCGTCTTCAAAACTTTCACTATCATTCTTATGATCCATAATGATCATCTTGAGGGGGGACATCCAGAAAATCATCCATTTTTGTTTTCATAGATGGTCCACCATAAAAATGTTCAGGTAGATGTTCCGGTTCACCTCTCGCTGAAATTGGCCTACTTGCAAATTTACCTAGGGATTTTATCCTATCGTACATCACAATTGCACCTGCTAGGCCCACGTTAATGCAAAAATTCGTCGGAATTTTGATTATATACTCACATTTCTTAATAATGCCTGATGATAACTCACCACGTTCCGGTCCTAAAATATAGGCTGCCTGGCGAGGATGCCGAAAGCTCGGTAAATCAATGGCACCCTCAACAAATTCTATCCCAACCAAGGCGCAACCCTCAGGCAGAAACATATCTTCAATCGTTGGAAAACTATAAAAAGGTACGTGCGCAATTGAATTAGAGGTATCAGAACGTCCACCCTCTTTTCGGTTATAAGTTGCATTAACAGTGAACATAAAATCTGCACCAAATGCATGGGCAGTACGAAACAAACTTCCGACATTCATAGTTTTATGAATTCTTTCAGCGCCAATTCCAAAATAACCGCGCAAATTTATCTCCAACAAATTGATTGGTACGCATCATAGTCTAACAAATTAATTTAAGTAGAAAACTTAAAAAATTTATTTATTTCGCAGCTGTTGCTGAAACGGGCAGTGTTTTTTCTTCGTTAATTGGCAAATGAATTAGAGCAGCAACGATCCCTAAAGCGATTGCAATCTGCCAAACAAGATCATAGGAACCTAACAAATCGAATAGATAACCCCCTACCCAAACTGACGCAAAGGCACCCAATTGGTGAGAGCAAAACACAATTCCAGACAAGGTGGCCAGGTACCTTATTCCAAATATCTGTCCTACTAAAGCGTTCGTGAGAGGAACTGTGGCTAACCACAAAAAACCTATAAAAAAGCAGAAAACAAGGACTGTAGTAGTGGATATAGGAAGGAGAATAAAAACTGCAATCACAACAGCCCTCAGAAAATAAATCGTACTCAATAAATATTTCTTACTGTATTTATCCCCAAGATATCCAGCAAAGATGGTTCCAACCAGATTTGTTATTCCAATCACGCTGATTGCTGCTCCCGGGAGCCAGTCAGGCATATTTTGAGTTTGAAGATATGTCGGCAAATGAGCCATGATAAACATGACATGAAAACCGCAAACAAAGAATCCAGCGGAAAGAAGAAGATACCCAGAGTGTTTACTTGCGCGATTCAATATCTGCCTAAGTGTTTCTGCATGTTCCTTCGAAACCTCCGAATTTTTCCCTCGTAAAATATATGCTAAGGGTAAAGTGAGGAGAAGCATAACCGCTAAAATTAGCAGTGCTTCCTGCCAACCATAAGTATTAATTGTAAATTGATTAAAAGGCGCTAATAAAATTTGACCGCCCGTTCCCGTTCCACTAGCAATTCCAAAAAACAAACTACGGCGATGATCAGGAACGTTACGTGCAATAACTGACATTAGTACTGCCCAAGTAGTTCCCGCACCAGTGATGCCAATTAAAATACCAGCGCTCGCATGGAGTTCCCAAATCTGATCTGCATAAGCAAGCCAAACCAAACCCAAAGATTGAAAAAGTCCAGCAACAGCGATAACACGACCAGAACCAAACTTATCCGCTATCGCACCAATTAAAGGTTGTGAAATTCCCCAGATGAGGTTCTGAAGAGCTAGTGAGAGAGAAAATGCAGCTATACCAATCCCAAAAGAATTTGAAATCGGTGTCTGAAATAAACCAAAACTCTGGCGAGTACCCATGGAAAGAAGGATAACCATACTAGCGCAAAAGGTTATTAAAATTAACTTCCCGGTAATTTTCTTTGGTGTTGCTTCTGACATATCCGTTTTTCTCAAACCTCAAAATATTTAGGGATGTTAACTTGCTAATTCAGTTGGCGCAAACAGGCGTGAAATTTTTGTTTGGCCTCCAACTCAAATACTTGGATTTATATTATTTTTTCAGAGCAGTTAGATTTACAAACAACTCAAGCGATTCAGGGTTCGCTAATGCCTCAATATTCTTAACTGCTCGCCCTTCAATTATATTTCGCACAGCTAGTTCAGTAATTTTTCCTGACTTGGTTCTCGGGATATCTGGTACCGAAATAATAACTTCGGGAACATGACGAAGGGTGCAGTTCTTCCGGATACGTTGACGGATAGCATCTTGAATAACATTTGTAAGAGTTAATCCTTCTTTCATCACAACAAATAAAACTACCCGCGTATCACCATCCCATGAAAGACCAACACATAGTCCCTCTATTACTTCATCAAACTGTTCAACCTCTCGATAAATTTCAGCAGTGCCAATCCGAACACCGCCCGGGTTAAGCGTTGCATCGGAGCGTCCATAAATGATCATACCCCCTCTTTTTGTTAATTTTACCCAATCACCGTGGCACCAAATGTTTGGGTAATCCTTAAAATAAGCAGATTTATATTTCTCACCATCCTCGTCTGCCCAAAAACCGACAGGCATTGAAGGAAATGGCTTTTTGCAAACAAGATCACCGGCCTCCTCGATTAAAGAATTACCCGCCTCATCAAATACATCAACGGCTAGACCTAACGCACGGGTTTGGATTTCACCTCGCCATACCGGCCCAATTGGATTTCCTAATACAAAACAACCAATAATATCTGTACCCCCAGATATTGATGCTAAATGGAGATCAGATTTAATATTTTCATAAACATAGTCAAAACTCTCAGGGACCAGAGGAGAACCAG
>CAZXGI010000071.1:0-11821 GCA_964639965.1 uncultured Rhodospirillaceae bacterium | reverse complement strand
GGATCAGCAAGGGTGGAGATATCACCCAGATTACTCGGGTCATTTTCAGCAATTTTGCGGAGTATCCGCCGCATGATTTTCCCGGAGCGGGTTTTTGGCAATCCTGGCGCCCATTGAATTAGATCTGGTTTGGCTATAGGACCAATTTCCTTTCTAACCCAATCACCTAATTCTGTTTTCAGCTCTTCGGAAGGTTCCACCCCCTCCATCAGAGTTACATAAGAGTATATCCCTTGTCCTTTAATCTCGTGTGGATAACCGACAACTGCCGATTCAGAAACTTTAGGGTGGGCGACAAGAGCACTTTCAACTTCTGCAGTTCCCATGCGATGTCCAGAAACATTGATCACATCATCGACACGTCCTGTAATCCAATAATATCCATCTTCATCTCTTCGGCACCCATCACCAGCAAAATACATACCAGAATAAGTTCTAAAATAAGTGTCTATGAAGCGTTGATGATCCTTATAAACAGTTCTCATTTGACCGGGCCAACTATCTAATAGTACTAAATTGCCTGACGCTGCACCTTCTAGAATTTGTCCCTCTGATCCAATGATTGCTGGTTGAACACCAAAAAAAGGTCGCGTCGCAGAGCCAGGCTTGAGATTTGTTGCACCCGGTAACGGTGTAATCATAATACCGCCGGTTTCTGTTTGCCACCATGTATCAACAATTGGACAACGAGCATCACCCGCTATTTTATAATACCATAGCCAGGCTTCTGGATTAATTGGCTCGCCAACAGAACCTAATAGATGAAGTGATTTTCGACTTGTCTTTCTAACAGGGTCTTCTCCTTCGCGCATTAAGGCGCGGATGGCTGTAGGTGCCGTATAAAGTATATTTATTGAATGCTTATCAATTATTTGCCAAATTCGCGATGCATCCGGCCAGTTTGGAAGACCCTCAAACATAGTTGTAATTGCGCCGTTTGCGAGAGGGCCATAAATTATATAGCTGTGACCTGTGATCCAACCAACGTCAGCAGCGCACCAATAAATATCGCCATCGTGATAATCAAATACGAATTTATGGGTTATAGAAGCATAGACCATGTAACCGCCAGTTGTATGCATGACACCTTTCGGTTTTCCTGTTGAACCTGACGTGTAAAGAATAAATAAAGGATCTTCTGCATTCATTTCCTCTGGTGGGCAATCAATGTCAGCATTTGCAATTGACTCGTGATACCAGATATCAATTTTTTTATTCCAATCGATTTTTCCTCCAGTATGTTCAACAACAAAAACCGTTTTGACTGTAGAGCATTTAGAAATAGCAGCGTCTGCGTTGGCTTTTAAAGGAATTGATTTTCCACCTCTAACACCTTCGTCAGCAGTTATTAGGCAATTTGACTCGCAATCTTGAATTCGCCCAGCCAGAGCATCGGGTGAAAATCCACCAAAAACTACTGAGTGAATGGCCCCAATTCGTGAACACGCAAGCATTGCTATTGCTGCTTCTGGTATCATTGGCATATAAATTGTTACCACGTCGCCTTTTTTAATACCTTGGTCTTTCATCGCATTGGAGAATTGACATACTTCTTTGTGAAGTTCAGCATATGTGAACGTTTTGGAAACTGAAGGGTCATCACCTTCCCAGATAATAGCTGTTTGATTGCTCCGAGTTTCTAGGTGGCGATCTAGGCAATTATAAGACGCATTTAAAGTGCCATCATAATACCATCTAATTTTGACTTTTTTTGTGAAATCAACATCTTTAATCTTTCTATAAGGTTTGATCCAATCTATTCGTTTTCCCTGCTCTTTCCAGAAATTTTCAGGGTTGTTAATTGAAGCTGTGTACATCTCCAGATATTTTTCATTATCTATGAAGGCACTTTCTGCGATTTGATCGGTTACATGAAAAACTAATTCATCTGACATATTGGATTCTAACCTCCATAGAGAAATAAGCTATTTTTTTGTTGGACCTCTAATTACGAGAAACACGGTATACAATTTTAACAAGGCTCTTTTTTGAGCTTTATCCTAAACGCCTAACAAAAAGAAAGTAAAGAGAATACATAAATGAAATTGAAAAAAAGGTTTAATGGGGGTTATAAAAAATTTTGTCATTATTGATACAAATTGGTATGCCTTCAAGATACTGGCCTTTACAGGGACCAAAAATACACAATCCAGTATTGGTTTGAAACAATGCGCCATGAGTTGAACAAATAATATTTTTTTTGTCATGACTAAGAAATTGCCCTGGCCTTAAATCTAATGGTGTACCAATATGTGGACACGAGTTTACGTAGACAAAAACATTATTTTTATCTTTTAAAACAATTAGTTTTTTTGTAATGCCGTTAATCGTAGCGGATAATCCTAAACTATTCCCGTCTTTCACATCATCAAGGTTACAGATCTTGTTCAAGATTGATTGATTCATCCAATTAAAATAAAAAAATTTATTTTTCAAATATTACTGTATGGTAGATCATAAACGCCATTTCGTTCGATAAATTTATTTAGTATTCTAAAAAATCGGTTCTGGTTATTTTTCATCTGTCGGGATAACTTTGCGAATTTGTTCTATTTCTATGGTTTCAAAAAGTCCCATTTTACGGTATGGGTCTCCCATAGTGAACTCTTCGGCAGCGGCCATATTTTCTAGGTCTACAATAAAAACACTACCTGTGATTGTTTCTCCGTCATCAATAGAAGTTGGACCGGCAAAAAACACTGCATTTCCAAAGCTTGCGATATAGTTTAAATGAGCTGCACGTGTTGAAGCACGCATATTCATTTGGCTGGGTTTATCTTTACAACGAATATGAAAAAACATTAATTTTGCTCACAAATTATAAGTGGTTGAATTTATTCTTTTAAAGCTACGAATTTTCTGCCTTTAGTGGGCGCATTAATAGCGCATTAATAGAATCATCAATGTCATTGGCATGGTTTAACACGCCATTAACTGCAGAGCAAATTGGTAAATCTACATTAAGCCGCTGTGCAAGGGAAACTATGCTAGAGGCTGTATAGATTCCTTCTGTAATTGAGATGCGTTCAGCGATAATGTGTTCTAGTTTTTCTCCCTGGCCTAGTGCAACACCAAGGGAAAAATTACGTGATTGCATGGCATTGCAAGTAAGCGTTAAATCACCGAGTCCAGATAGACCATACAATGTTTCAGCTTGGGCGCCCTTTGCAATGCCTAGCCTTGTGATTTCAGCAAGGCCACGAGTTAGCAGGGCTGACTTGGCGTTTTTTCCAAGTTTGCGGCCTTCGATAATTCCGCAAGCAATTGCGAGCACGTTTTTGACGGCACCGCCAATTTGGGCACCGACTATATCGCGCGAACGATAAATTCTAAAGAAACGACTGTTTAATGTCTCCATTAAGACCTTTGCTAATGTTTCATCTTCGGAGGCAAGTGTTAAGGCTGTTGGCAGATCATCAGCTACTTCGGCCGCAAATGAAGGTCCAGATAAAATTGCGATTGGTTTTCCTGGGAGTACTTCACTAAAAACTTCGCTCATCAAGGCGCAGCTATCCTGTTCTATTCCTTTTGAACAAATTATAGTTGGTACACCAGTTACCCAGTTTTCAGCCGCAGCCTCACATGCTGAGCGGAGGAATTGGGCTGGTGTAACCAAAAGTATCACATCCGAATTCGTTACCTCTGACAAATCCGTGGTTGCCTTGATTTCTTTGTCTATTTTAAAATTTTTTAGAAAGATTGAGTTTTCATGCGTGTTGTTAATAGCGTTGGCGACATCCTTTTCACGTGCTTGGATTATGACATCGTTACCCGCTCTTTTAGCCGCCATTGCTAGGGCGGTGCCCCAGGCGCCAGCTCCTATGACACCAATTTTACTCATGCATTACTTATGACGCCGTTAAATGGAGATAGCAAGAGCAACCTTTAAAATTAGATTCAAGCTTTAATACCAGCGCCAATCGCGACCGGTGCATCTGGATCGAGTGGCCAGCGGGGTCTGGGTTTGAAGTTAAGTGCATCAGTATGTCCAGACTTTAGTTTTTCGATACCGGCCCAGGCAATCATGGCGGCGTTATCTGTGCAGAATTTTGCAGGTGGAATAATAAGTTGGATATTTTCGATATCTGCTAATTTGATAAGGCTTGTTCCGATCGATTTATTAGCAGCAACACCTCCAGCAATAACCATTGTGTTTCCAGATGGATAAATATTTTGGAATTGTTCTAATGCGTTTTTGCAACGGTCTGTGAGAATATCTCCGGCGGCTCGTTGAAAAGATGCACAGAGATCGGAGATATCCTGATCATTAATATTATTACCGAGTTTTTCAATTTGGCGGCGTACGGCTGATTTGAGACCAGAAAATGAAAAATGACACCCTGTGCGCCCTAGCATTGGCCTCGGCAAATTAAATCTGGTTCCATTGCCCGCTTTAGCGGTTGTTTCTAGGATAGGTCCACCAGGATATCCAAGTCCCATCATTTTTGCGCATTTATCAAAAGCTTCGCCGAGTGCGTCATCGACGGTAGTTCCCAAACGTTTATATTTTCCTATTCCCTCTACGATCAATAATTGACAATGACCGCCAGATACGAGTAGCAATAAATAGGGGAAATCAATATTTGAAGTTAAGCGCGCGGTTAGGGCATGACCCTCTAGGTGATTAACTGCAATGAAAGGTGTTTTTTGAACGCTTGCAATAGTTTTAGCGACCATAATGCCCACAATTACACCCCCAATTAATCCAGGCCCACCGGTTGCGGCAACACCGTCAATATCATCGAAAGTTGCACCTGCAGAATCCAAAGCTGTCATAATTACGTTGTCTATATGTTTTAGATGTTCGCGAGCGGCGATTTCAGGTACAACCCCACCAAAAGGACGGTGCTCTTGTTCTTGTGATACTACCACATTACTAATAATTCGTTTCTCCAAAACAGGTGAATCACACACTATAGCCGCAGCTGTTTCATCGCAGCTAGATTCAATACCTAACATAAGCATATTTTTTTATTTCCTGTAATTTATTTCAGCGTGTTATTAGTATTATTTATAGCTTTATCATTAGATATTACTCTCTATGTTTTAAGAAAGCTAGATTGAAGTATTTTTTTTGTATAGTTTTGTTATACATGATGGTCAAAAATTAGACACAATTATCAAATAGAAAATAAGAATTATGACAGCAATTGATAAACTTCGAATTGGGACACGTGGGAGCCCTTTGGCACTTACACAAACAAACCAAATTATAGAAATGATGAAATCCCAGCATATTAATTTGCAACAACCCGGTGCTTTGGAGATTGTCGTTATCAAAACGACCGGAGATAGAGAACAAAGCCGCTTGTTGGCAGAGATTGGAGGAAAGGGATTATTTACTAAAGAACTTGATGAAGCAATGTTGCGTGATGAAATAGATATTGCGATCCATTCAATGAAAGATATGCCAACCTTTATGCCAGAAGGAATTGTGCTCCATGCTATTTCAGAACGGCTCGATTCGCGAGATGCATTTATATCTCAAAAGTCTAAGACTATAATGGATTTGCCGAAAGGGGCTACGGTTGGAACGGCGTCAATACGGCGGAGGGCCCAGTTACTTAATTTACGGCCCGATCTTCGAATTGTCGCGATTAGGGGTAATGTTGATACACGTTTAAAGAAAATTGCTAATGGTGAGGTTGATGCAACAATCCTTGCTTTTTCGGGTTTGAAGCGTTTGGAAAAAGAGGATTTAATCATGAGTGTAATCGATTTTGATGATATGCTTCCAGCGGTAGGTCAAGGTATTTTGGCTGCCACATGCCGGGAAGATGATCTCCGTGCTAATACATTTATTGCATCAATGTCGCATCCTGCAACAACCCTGGCCGTTTTGGCTGAGCGCGCAATGTTAGCCGTTTTAGATGGTTCTTGTCATACTCCAATTGCTGGACACGGACATTTTGATACTGATGAAATATTAACATTACGTGGTTTAATACTTCATCCGGATGGTACTGAGAAAGCTGAGGTTTTATTGAGCGGGAAAGCAGATGAAGCTGAAAAATTGGGTACCCAAGTTGCTGAGAGATTAATACTGAAAGCCGGACCTTTAATTTTAGATGCTATAAAGCAGAATAAGCCTGTTTTAATCAAGCCTCCCGCAAACACAGAAATAGTTCAAAGTGATAGCGGGAATGAAAGAGAGGATAGGTAAAAGATTTGCGTGTATTAATAACTCGACCGGGTGAGGATGGCACGGCTTTGGCAGAGATTCTGAGAGCGCGAGGTGTCAAAACTGTAATAGAACCTTTGTTGGCAATTAAGGAGATTGAGGGTCCTGTACTGGATTTGAGCAGGGTTCAAGCATTACTGTTAACCAGTTCAAATGGTGTTCGGGCCTTGGCACGGAGAACAGATCGTCGAGACGTTCCCGTCTATGCTGTCGGTGACGCAACAGCTATGACAGCGAGAAAAGTTGGGTTTGGCCAAGTACACAGCGCGGCTGGAAATGTTGAAATGTTAGCTGGTTTGGTTAAAGAGATACTTAGTCCTAAGGATGGACCATTATTGCATGTTTCTGGTTCTGTGGTGGCCGGCGATCTCATAGGTTTAATTGAACAAGGGGGATTTGAATGTATTCGAGAAGTTTTATATGAGTCCACAGTTGAACGTAGCCTTAAATCTTCAACTATAGCTGCTATTAAAGATCATCAAATCGATGCAGTTACTCTTTATTCACCGCGTTCGGCAGAAAAATTTGTCGAGCTTATTAGGAAGGCGCGCGTCGTGCGATCTTGTCAAAAGATTTTGGCTATTTGTTTAAGTCAAGCCGTTGCTGATAAGGTTAATGAAGTACAGTGGCAGGATGTGTTGATTGCCCATGAGCCAAACCAAAGCGCTTTATTGGAATTAGTCACCGAACTGGATGACGACAAAGATAACAAAAATCTAAGTGGCAAACAAAACTTGGAATCAGCAGATCAAATGGTCGTTAAAGATTTTGACAAGTCTAATGAAAACGATTCTAGAAAATCATTAACAAAACCATTCTCGAGCCAACGGCATAATCGCGGGACCATTCGTACCGTTCTTTTGACATTGTTAGTTACGTTTATTTTGTTTGGCATCGGGCTGGCAAGCAAATCTTTTTGGCTACCTAAACTCTATTCAGTCGCGCCTATATTTTTTGAGAAACCGGATACCGGTATTCAGCTTACGGATTTGAGCGGTCGTTTGAGGGCTCTTGAAGATATTCAACAGGTGCCCGATTTTGATGAGTTACAGAACGAACGAAAACGTTTACAGGCTAAATTGGATATCACTCTAAAACGTTTGGATGCTCTTGAAAGTTCTATAAACACTGCCAAAGAAATGATAAAAGCGGTCAACGTTGAGGCCGGAATAGATGCAGCAAAAACGTTAAAAAAATTAATAAATCGCATCCAGAAATTAGAAGATGAAAATTTAAACTATCGAAATCGTTTTGAAACAGCAGATGGAAAAACTTTTAAAGAATTAGCAGCAGAGGTCGCGGCGCTTGAACAAAAGATGCCAAGATTTGCAGGAAAAAATAATGACAGCGGTGCCCGAGCGTTGGTTTTATCTATTGGACAGTTGCGTGAAACTGTCCGTGCCGGACGTTCATTTGAGAATGAACTAGCAGCATTAAAGGCTTTGGTGAAGACAAATAAGAATATTGAGTCATTGCTCGGTGATGCTTTGATTAGACTTGGAAAGTTTGCAAATTCCGGGGCACCCAATCTTTCAATGCTACAGTCCCAATTTGCCGAGAAAGCGGGAAACATTGTTCAGGCTGCTTTGATTCCGACTGATGGGGGGTGGGCCCAGAAGACATTTGCACGTTTGGTGGAATCGGTTAAATGGCGGCGAACAGACAACCTTATCGGTAATGGTGCAGAAGCTGTTATTGCGCGAGCTGAACGGGCTTTAAAATTGGGGGACGTTTCTAAATCAATCAAAGAACTTTTGATTTTAGAGGGAAAGTCTGCCGAGCTGGCGACTGGTTGGTTAAATGGTGCGCGGGCTTATACTGTCGTTGAGAAAGCGCTCGCCGAACTTCAAACTCAGGTTGTAGCGCAAATGATCACGGGAAAATAAAAACAGATGATTAGGACTATCTGGTTTCTAATCCTTATTGCGTTTATTAGTCTAATATCCGTTCTGGTGACTGATAATCCTGGTGCAGTTTCTTTGAATTGGCTAGGATATAAAGTTGATACCTCGGTCGGTATGCTGTTATCAGGCGTTTTATTTATTTCGATCTGTCTGACGATTATATTTAGAATCTGGTTTTATATAAAGACTGCGCCAAAGCGTGTAGGAAAGGCGCACATAGATTGGCGTCGAAGACGCGGGTATAAGGCCTTAACCCAAGGTATGGTTGCAGTAGCTGCAGGCGATGCTCAAGAAGCTCGACGGCAAGCCCGTAAAGCAGAGAATTTTCTGGCTGATCCTCCATTAACAATGTTGTTGTCAGCCCAAGCGGCGCAACTATCTGGTGATGAAAAAGCGGCGGGTGAATTTTTCGAAAAGATGTCGGAGAGGAAGGACACCAAATATTTAGGTATTCATGGGATGCTTAATCAGGCAATTCAAGAAGGTGATAAAGAAATCGCATTAGAACTTGCCGAGCAGGCTAATGATCTTCAACCAAAAACGGATAAAGTTTCTAGGGCTTTATTTGAATTACAAGTTCAAAGTGGCAATTGGGAAGAGGCAGAGGAAACTATCCGAAAAGCTGTTAAAGATAAGTATTTAAATGCAGATATTGGGCGCCGCAGACGTGCGGCTATTCTCTATCAACGTAGTGTAGAAGCTGAGGCAAATGGTAAGTTAAATGACGCATTGGCCTTGGCTAAGAAAGCCAACAATTTGACATCGGGGTTTGTGCCGGCGGCTGTTCGCACAGCACGACTTTTACAAGGTGCAGGAAAACGTAGAAAAGCTGTATCGATTATTGAAGAAATTTGGGTGAAAAACCCACACCCACTGTTAAGCGACGTCATAGGTGAGTTGTCGTCTGGTGTTGGTGATCAAGAGAAAATGCGAACTGTTGAAAAATTAGCAAGCTACAATAAAGATCATCTGGAGAGTCATCTGGCAATTGCCAAATTTGCTCTAATTGCTCAAATGTGGCAAGAGGCTCGAGAGCACCTAATTGCTGCTTCTACGAGCCTAAAGGATGGAGTTCTTCCGGCTCGCATTTGCCGATATATGGCAGAACTTGAAGAAGGGGAGAACCATGATCTTGAAGCTTCGAGAGAATGGCTCAAAAAGGCCGCGGTTGCCGAACCTGATTCTGCATGGAATTGTAATCATTGCGGTCAAATTGTAGTAGATTGGGATCCATTGTGTAAGCATTGCGAAACATTTGATTCTTTGGAATGGCGAACCCCACCTAGAGTTACGCGCATGACTCAAGTTGATGATGATATTCAATCATCAAAAAGTTCAACGGTTAGAGATAAGTCTGTCGATGATCCTGTAAAAACAATAGTCATTGAACCAGATGCCCCCTCCTAATCAATTAGAAAAAGCAATCAGATTTCATGAGGTTGGTGAATTATCCCAAGCAGCTAAGCTTTATAAGAAAATATTAGAAAGTACCCCTGAAAATGCAGATGCATGGCATCTTTTGGGACTGTTAGCTCATCAGCGGGAAGACAATAGTCTTGCTTTAAAACTTATAAATACCGCAATAGGAATTAAACCGGACGCCCCTGATTTTCATAACAACTTGGGACGGGTTTATGCAGCTCTGGGTGATAATGATATGGCTGATTTTGAGTATCGCCATGCAATTCAGCTGAATTCAAAACATGTGAAAGCATACAATAACCTTGCAGCACTCTTAAGAGGTAAGGGAGAGTTCTCGGATGCACTGGATTATGCTAGAAGAGCTGTTTCTGTTGGCCCAGAAGAACCCGAGGCCTTTAATAATCTTGGTAACGCACTGAAAGACATTAATTTAACGGAAGATTCGATTGAAGCTTATAATCGAGCCATAGAATTGGCGCCTGACTACGCGTTAGCTCATTGGAACTTGTCATTAGCATTACTTTCTTTGGGGCAGTACGAGGAAGGATTTAAGGAAATGATGTGGCGTTGGAAATGGCGTGGTTTTCCAAATAGGCCACGTGAATACGATCAACCGCGATTGCATGTTTTGTCAGGAGTTAAAAATGAATTACCCGGCACGCGTATATTTCTGTATCCTGAACAAGGGCTTGGGGATACAATTCAATTTATTCGTTATGCTGCACTTCTTCGTGAATTGGGTGCTCATGTTATTTTTGAGTGTCCGGAGGACTTAATTCCGTTGATCGTAGATTCAGCATTAGTTGATCAGGCTATTGTTTTGAATGATAAATTACCGGAATTTGATTTACATGCTCCTTTACTCGATTTGCCATATTTGCTTGGCACTCGGATAGATAAAGTTCCAAGAGAGGTGCCTTATCTTACTATTCCAAATGAAATTGAGATAAAATGGCAAAGAAGAATAAGTAAAAATAAAAAGTTCAAGATAGGCCTTAACTGGCAGGGCAATGTGAGGAGCCCTGTTGAGAATTTTAGAGGGTTGCCACCAAGTGATTTACAATTATTAACGTCTCTTGAGAATATTGCGTGGTTTAGCTTACAGAAGGGTTCTGATAATGATAATCCATCTATGCTCTCATCAGATTTCCGGGTAATTGATACAGGGCCCGAAGCTTTAATTGAGACCGCTGGTTTAATTCAAGCACTTGACTTGGTAATTACTAGCGATACAGCGATGGCACATTTGGCGGGTTCTTTAGGTAAACCCGTCTGGATATTGCTACACCATGCACCAGACTGGCGATGGAAGACGACCGGTAGTACTAGTCCATGGTATCCATCAGCTCAGTTATTTCGTCAAGTTAAACCAGGTCAATGGAAAGAAGTTATTGAGGAAGTTCTAATAAGGCTAGAAAATACTATCTAGCCAAACCGTTTGTGTCAGTATATTTAGGGTTAACAAAAAACATTAATTGTGCCGCCTTAGCTCAGTTGGTAGAGCATCGCATTCGTAATGCGGGGGTCGGGTGTTCAAATCACCCAGGCGGCACCACTGAACATGGGGACCAAATTTTAACCGTATATGATTAAAGTGTGATGATTTGATCCGGTGGATTGCCACCAAGGGCTTTGTATAATTGGGGAAAACAACCAGCGACGACACCATCCACAAATCCCTTAGCTTTTATATCACCCGTACCACATTGCTCAAACGTGCCTTCCGCTAGGTTTCTACGAACGGCGCATTGGTCACAAACCATAAGAAGAATGTTTTGCTCTTTGGCGACTGTTGATAATCGCTCTCCAACTGGGTCACCTTTTCGAAGGGAAAAAATATTGTCATCAAAAAACATCATACCAATTATGTCTGCACCATGGATATTCTGCTCTAATTGGGGTAATATCATTGTTCCTAATTTGATTGTTGTTGCCATATTGGTAGCAAATACATAGGCTATTTTCATCTTCTGATTTTCCTCTTTTAGTTTTTTAGCTGGGATTAAATTACTTTTCGAGTGGTTGGTGTGCAAATTTAAATTTTACCGAAAACATAAAACTACTTGTTCAAAGATAATACCATAGAAAATTAGACGGTTGAAGCGTCTACGTCCCCATCATCGAATCGTAATGTTTCGATTCCGCTGAGTCTGTTATTGCCGTCGGGCCCATTGACTTGAATAGTACCGTCTCCATTATTAGTAAGTGTATACGCCGAAGCATTACCCGAAAAAATAGCTGTATCATTTCCCCCTGCGCCACCATTTATTGTATCGTTACCGCCACCACCGGTGAGTGTATCGTCACCAGCTCC
>CAZXGI010000070.1:0-11979 GCA_964639965.1 uncultured Rhodospirillaceae bacterium | reverse complement strand
TTTTTGAATGCTGCCCGTTGGTCGTCTCCCCAAAATTTAGAACGATTATTGAGAGCAGACCAGTTATCAAGCGCCTCGTGGAAACCAGCTGTTTTCCAATCTTCTGCTCGCCTCATCAGATACTGGCTGATATGAAAACGGAAAGTGTTCGCGAGTTGCTGGTGCTGAATTGTAGCTATATCAAGATTAGGAGGAGCCTCAATGCTACCTTCAGCCAATGCGACGCAATAGTCGATTGGATCCATAGAACCCGATCCAAAGTACTTTCCTGGAAAGAACTCGGTTCGTTTTATTGTTGCAGCAAACTCTTTAAAAACTGGCTCCCCGTCGGAGTTCAATCGAAATAGGATATCCGGCATAAAAACAGGAATAAGCCTAGCCAATGCCTTTCTAAAATCTGTTTTCATTTGTTCAATATCCGGATCCGGCAACCAAAGGGGATCACTAGACTCAACGAGCGTTGCCCCCAACTTGCGACCTAAAATTTTTTTTATCTCTTTAGTTGCAGCATCAACAATAGGTTTCTCAGTAATTGAATCTTCTGGATAAACCATGGACTCTCTGACAAGGCCTAGCCGCATATTGCCAAGAGCACCTTCCTTGATGTTGACATTTAAGTTACTTACAAAAGTCGTGGAAATAACCGAAGAGCGTGGAACAGTTGTATATGGATCACGAGGGTCGTAATAACCCTGATGTGGATCCTTAAGAGCATCGAGAATTTTTGCGCAATCAGGCAACGACTTGCCGTGAATCCCTGATCGATCGCAGTAAATATCAGCACCTATAGCACCCCCGTCAAAACCAATCATTGCTTTGTGTGGAAGTATCAACGAAACGGCATTATGGTTTGATGGCCCTCGACAAGAGGCACGGGTTTCCTCCCCTAAACTGGCCATTACGAGGTTTGTACTGACTGACAAAGCCGAACCGGAACTTGATCCCAGTGAAGCTGATCGCGTTGTATCGTAGGGATTTGATGGATTACCACCCCATGTGGTCCTTTGATAACCCAATGTCGAGGGAAGAACCTGATCTGGATTATTCCTTCCTCCTGGATTCCCGGCACGCCCATTGTACTCCGTATTCGCAGCCTTCGCAAAAATGATCGCACCTTTTTTTCGAAGTTGCTCCACCAGCCCATGGTCTCGAGCAGGAAAATCTATATCGTACGCTGCATCAGCACCGCCTGTTGATCGCATGTCTTTTGTATCGAAAGGGTCTTTGAAAGAAAAGGTTACACCATACATTGGCATCGCTTCAAGGTCCGGATCCGCACCATACTTTGCGTCAAGTTCATTAGCACGTTCAATAGCATCAGGGAAATGTCTAAACAGCTCACAAACAGGCGGCGCACCCTCAGGCAGAGGGCCTTCAGATGGGTGTCTATCATATTCCCCCCAACACGTAACTGATCTCTCACCACGAATATTCACTGTGGAAAGTGCATTGACCTGTCCAGCTCTCGGGATACCTGCAATCATCCCAAATTGTTGATACACATCTGGCTTGGAAACGGTTGTTTCCATGCGGCCAAATTCCAATGGGGGGCCCGAGTATTTTTCAAAATCAGGAAGCACCTCTGTTATTTTTTTTGTTTCTCTTGGAAATTTTAATTGCACACCTCCGCGAACTAAGCCAGTGGACTCGTGAACATCTCGTCCATCTTCAGTCACAAGCATACTGGAAACACCATTGTACGCTCGTATACGATCAATATATTTCTTTACAACTTGAACGACCGTGATTTGCTCGTTGCGAATGGCGTTGTGTAAATCATCAATAGAGGCTTCTACAACTTCGAAACTATCTTTAACCCTTGCCATTTCAACCTCTATTTCATTTCCTTAAGATTTAGCCTATTTTCTAAATTAAATTTAAATTAAACTTCGAGTAATTGATAAGTCTTGCGAAAAGCAAAAATTGATTTTAACTATAATTATGAAATTTGTAATAATTATACTGTAATAATGCAATGGATTAGGTCTTATTTGAGCAAGCAGGTTGTTTTGATGCAATATAAACCTTCATTTGTCAGGATTTTGTGTTTTGCTACAACACTTACCAAAATTAAACTTAACGTATGGTATAATAAATTGTTGAGGTAAATATGTCTGATTTCTATACACCGGATCTCTCTGCCAACCCTGAAGATCCTTTTGCGCGAGATGGGGACGGCAAATTGGTACGCAGAGGATATTGGCTTGACATGGGAAACCGCTCCATTGTCATGGCGTTGTCACAGGGAATTGGGGCAGGCTTAACTAATAATCAAAAGAAAGCTCATTTAACGGATATAGGCCGTTCGGATTTGATTGATCAAGTTTGTGTTGTGGAAGTATTAGCTCCTGATGAATAGGCTAAGAAATACCATAATCAACGATTGGAGTTGATATCTTGAGAACGGAACCCGAAATAACGATCAGCCATGCAGGGTTCCATGTGTTTGATATGAATAAGATGGTTGAATTTTTTCAATCTGTTTATGACCTGTCAGTAACTGATCGCGGTATATTAGGTGAAAGAGGTGAGATTACCTTTTTAGGTTCAGACCCTAGAGACCATCACCAATTAGTACTTTATTCAGGACGCACTTCGAAAACGGGTGTTCACTACAATCATGTTTCTTTTAGGGTAGGTCAATTGGAAAAGTTAAGGCTTATCCATTCTAAATTATTGAGTTACAAAGGAATAACAAATATCAAAACCATTAATCATGGATTAGCTTGGTCAGTATATTGCGCAGATCCAGAAGGTAATCGCACGGAGGCATTTGTTGAGACTCCTTGGTACGTTTCACAACCTTATGAAGCAGATTTAGATTTAAATTTGAGTGATGACGAAATCCTTAATCTGACTGAGAGCTTGGTTGAGGGTGATCCATCATCTAAACCCATGGATAAGTGGCGCAAAGAATATTCAACAGCGCTCAACCTAAAATAAGATCAACATAACCGCAATTATCAAACCGATTTTACATCTGTTCGACTTTCAATCGCCTCTCTGCGGGCCGCATAAAAAGTACTGCCGAAAATTATAAAAGCGCCAACCCATGTCCATATGTCAGTAACTTGATTGAAGAAAACAAGTCCGATTGCTGATACCATGGGTAACCGAATGAATAGCACCGGTGATACCACACTCGCATCTGCCAAAATATAAGCCTTTGATAGTGACCACTGCGCACCAAATGACGCAGTGCCCATGGCAGTCAACCAAAAGAATTCCACCGGCGTCGGTGTGACCCAACCAGGTAATGCGAGTGGCAGAGAGAAAGGTAACTGAAAGACAAAACTTAGAAATACAATTGAGAGGGTCATGTCAGTTCGAGACAGTTTCCGCAACAGGACATCACTTAAACCAAAACAAGCTGCTGCTCCCAAGGCAATAAGCATGCCAATGTTTACCTCCTGAAAACCTGGCCTAAGTACCACCAATACGCCCAAAAATCCAACTACTACCGCTATCCAACGATGTGACCCCACCTTCTCTTTTAAAATTAATAGAGCAAACAAAATAGCAAAAATCGGCAAAGTAAAATGAAGAGTTAGGGAGTCGGTCAAAGAGATCATTGTAACTGAAAGAAAAGATAGTGTCGTACCCGCATTGCCAACAAAATTTCGAAAAACATTCAATTTAAACTGATATGTTCGAATACTCCCCCACCCACTTCGAATAACAAACGGGGCTAATATCAAGATACCAAAAATATGACGAAAGCAAGTCTGTTCATAAGGATTTATGAATTCAGAGATATGGCGCACCAACCCAAAAGCAATCGAGAAGAAAACAGCAGCTAAAGCCATCCAGAGGATTCCTCGAACAGAAGACTGAGCATGTAGTGGTTCTACTGACACTGTAATTCCACCCTTATCAAATGTATCTACACTTAAGCCACAAAGTGTAATCAGTGTTCAAAAATATCCTTTAGAATAAATGAGATGCTTTCCTTAGATATAGTGTGAACGTTTGCAGTCTCATCGATTCGAAATTTTAAGGTTCCAAGCTTCCATCGTCGAGCAATTCCTTCAATCTGCGGTGCAAAGGCTGCCGTCAGCACACCGTTATAACAGCAATTATCGAACCGATTATAAATGTGTATTGCACGCCTCTTTTGCTCTAAAACCCCAAGAAGATAAAACTCAAAATAGTTTACTATCTTATAAATCCCAGAACCGTGGGCCTCCCAGTCTCCTTGATTTCGGCCACCCGGGTGTCGTAAATACAAAGGTAACGTACCCGCAACGGGATATATATGAGTAAAGCGTGGGTCTAATGCTCCGGCTATAACAGCAACCCAACCACCACCAGATAATCCTACCGCCACAATTTTCCGGTAATTTTTCTCTGATAAAGCCAAATTCAAAGAAACCAGCGAAGGTTCAAGAAAATAGGTAAGTGGAGAAAATTTAGCTGATTCAAGCTCCGCTAGCTCATCATGGCTCTTAACCACCAGCTTGCGACCTTTGACCTGAGCCAAAATCGATTTTTGGCCTAAGGTGAGGGGTAAGGGCACGGCTATAACGTCACAGCCAGCAGCAAGAAAGTCTGCATACCAGCCCCGTTCACCTAAATAAATAGCATTATGATCCTGATGATATAGTACGAGACATGATTTAGATTTGACAGAAGTTTCCAAAAAAAGCGGCCGCACAATCGCGGCATATTTCATCTTGATGGTTAAATGACGTGCTCGGCGGAGTGAATCTATTCCTATTAATTTACCCGAGATCTGCAAGATCTCGATATCATCAGGCTTACGCTCTAATGGCATAGAACCCTTCCAAATGAATTTGGCTGCTCGATCTCGGTATACTGCAAGCTCTTTCCTTGATCTAGCCCTAACTTTTTCAGCAACGTCGATTCTGGCTTCGGCTTCAGTCAAATAAAAAGGCCTATTTCTATCAATATATGCTCGAATACTGCCCACATCTTCAATTGCAAATACGATCTGATTAAGCATCCACTGAACAATTGGCAGCCGCAAGTGCCAGAAGCAAACTAAACCACAAAAAATGATAAACAATAAAACGTACAATCTGGGACGGGCCATTGAAGTTTACCTGAATTTACCTTGAAAAAACTTTTTTCCCTGGGAAGCCAATTTTATTTATTTTGGGATCAAAATTTGAACAGCCAGTCTTTAAATTGCTAGAAAAAAAATGTCCAGAATAACCAACCATAATACCAACAGCCTAGCGTGGAAGATTAGGAAAGTATACCTTTTTTATAATCAAGTAGGACACGCATAGCCAATCAATTCTTTAACGGGGAAACCCATATATAAGGAGAAAATACGGAGAAGAAAATATTTTGAAAGATAAAAGTTCATTCATATAATGCCGAAGTCGGGATAGTAAAACAATTAGAAGCTGTCCATTCTGCTGGACTTTTCCCCAAGCTTTTTATGACGACTGGGCCGAGTTTTCAAACCACTTCCATTAAAAGATAGAAAATAATCTCACGCCATAATTTATTCTATCAATCAACCCAATAAGCTTATAAGAAGCCGAGTTGATTTCATCTTCCATTTTAGTTCTCATTTTATCCTAAATCAAATTTAATAACCTGCCAAATATAGTTTAAGATTTTGGGAATTCACACTTAAACCACGTTTCAACGAAGTTTATAGAAATAAAACTAGCAAGGTCGACCCGATATAGAATATGTAGCACATTTACTTTGCGAACTTCACATTGGAAGGCGAAGTTGGGCCAAAATAAATAATTAAACACAAATCTACAATACTACAAAAATGTGCAACCTTTTACCGGTGACGGTTACACTTTTACCTCTTGCTCACCCCCAGCAGGAGAACCAAAGATTCGGACATAATCGGCAATCGCATCGGTGCTACCGGTAGCTTTTTTTAAATTATTTGACAATTTAACCACAGGCCTTTCATCAGCTTCAACAATTTTGACAACTATTGAAAAACTGCGAAACGCCTGATCCCAGGTAAGAGATAAATCAGGAACAATTTCATCACCATTGGGATGGCATCCATTAAAGTCGTTAGTAAAATTTGTCCCCCAGCCATTCGTCCCAACAATTTTGTCAGAAAACTCTTTATTATAATTGACCATCTGGCCAACATCGAGCCCATCAGAAAAGATGTTGATCTTTCTATTTTTAATCACATCATTCTCAACATTCTTACTTTTCAGCCAATTAACAAATCTATTGCATTCATCGCTTGGATCACCGCTGTCCTGACGTTGACCACTCCAATTATGTGCAACATGGGTAGCTAAATCTTCAGGCATATTGTTGAAAAATTGTTCACTCCCATAAGTGTCTGGAAGTATTACTAACAATCCTTCACCGTAAAGTGACTCCCATTGACGTAAAACTTTGTACTGTGCATTACGTTTACCTCTGTCATCTTGGGCGATAGCAGTGATGACCATGGGTAACTCATGGGCATTTGTGCCAATAGGCATTAAATCCTGATTGAACGCCATCCAGGTATTGCTGGTACCACCTAGCAGATCGCCCATTACGTTTGTCGCCATTTCTAGAGCAAATTGCTGCCACAAGAAGCTATGACGACGACGCTGTCCAAAATCAGAAAAACTCGTACCATTAGCCCTAAGCATTTTAAGCTTAGCATAGAGCTTATCTGTAGCGCGTCCATAAAGTATCTTTGTTTCATAAGGGGTCATCCTGCTCATCAAGTTACGATAGTAAAGTTCCGAAACAACCGCTAGTATAATAGTCTCCCAGAAAGTTGCGTCCCCCCAGATAGCCTCAACGGTCAACTCAAACTGATCACCTGATGTCTTGAGATCAAATTGCGGCAACTGGAGGGTGCTGAGAGCTGATAGATATTCTTCGTCGAACATGTTTTTTCCATATACATCCATACCACGCAAAAAAGATAGGTCAGTGCGGCGAAGACGGAGAGAGCGAACGTGATTAAGATGCTTACGAAGTTCTTCTTCTGGGATTACCCGAGCAACCGGAATATTTGGATCTCGATTAATCAATTTAAATTTAACTCGAACACCAGCATAGTTTTTGAAAATGAATTGGCCCATTGTGAATTTATAAAAATCTACATCCATAAGAGATCGGACGCAAAAATCGTCTGTTCTGGGGTTTTCAACTCTCTCCGCAAAATCCGTCATAAAATTCTTCTTTCGTAAAGCAATCAACTCGAAAATTATTAATTCACAACTTTCAGACAAGATAACGTTATAATAACCTAGTAATATCAGCTAATACACTAGGAATTTATCGCCCTGCTGTGGATATATAATTTCAAGACCATTGCGTTTTTTAGATGCATAAATTTTCTCAAGATTTTACCTAAAAAACCAAAAAAGGTTACCTCTTCCCTTAAATAAATTAATGTATAAATGCTATTACGACGTTATACGTTACACACCTTTACATTTCGGTGGAACTTAACGCATCCAAAGAATAGGAGTTAGAAATGAAGACGATTATAATTACATGTTTAGGATTGCTAATATTCTCCGAGGCTAGGGCAGATTATAGATTGCCCGACAAACAGGAGATTAAAGGAAAATTTTGCAGAAACATAGTTGGTCAAACTACTATGCTTATGAAAACTTATAATTCTAATGAGGAAGAGATTAATAAGGGTAATCAAGAGACAAATAATCACAGTATCAGGATTAGAAGTATAGGGTTAACCAATCTAAATTTTATGGCCAATATTTGGTTAGCATTCTGTAAAAATTATTAGCTCAATTTTATATATTTCATAATGAGACTATGTAAGAGCCAGAGATAAACATTATACAGAATCTTTTCATCAACATTCTCGATATTGCATAATCTTTCATTTAATTTCATCCAATTCACTTGTAAAATAGCTCCATATTGTGTGAACTAGCGAATAATAAACTTGGAGAAACTTAGTCATGTATCCTGATTTGAAGCTGTTTATTGGCGGCGAATGGCGTAAGACAACGAGTGACTTGCCCGTAATAAACCCGGCAACTGAAGAAGAGATTGGACGCTTGCCGCGTGCCAACAAAAACGATCTCAAAGAGGCATTGGACGCGGCCGAGAAAGGCCTTCAAATTTGGAGTCAAACTCCTCCCCGCATTCGTTCAGATATTATTATGCGCGCTGCTGCACTTATGCGGGATCGTCAAGAAGAGATAGCCCAAGCCGTTACCGCTGAACACGGTAAACCCCTGCAGCAAGCGCGCATGGAAGTTATCCGAGGTGCCGAATTTTTTGAGTGGGATGCCGGGGAAGCATTAAGAGCATATGGTCGAATTATCCCTGCCGCATCAGGCCATAAAATCTCTGTACACCATTCCCCCGTTGGGGTTGTAGCTGCCTTTTCACCCTGGAATTTTCCGATGAGCCAACCTGCGCGAAAAATAGCCGGAGCATTGGCGTCGGGATGTTCTATAATCCTTAAGGCCGCAGAAGAAACACCTGCCGGGGCGATACACATCGCTCAAGCCTTCCAGGATGCCGGCCTGCCACCTGGCGTTTTTAATTTAGTTTTCGGCATACCGTCAGAAATTTCAGAATACCTAATCCCAAAAAAAGCTGTGCGATTGGTTGCTTTTACTGGTTCAACCACCGTTGGCCGTCATTTAACCACACTGGCTTCAAAGCACATGACATCGGTGCTAATGGAATTGGGAGGCCATGCTCCAGTGATTGTTTGTGAAGACACCGATATCAATCGGGCAGCAGTTAGTGGTGCCGAACGTAAAATGCGCAATGCGGGGCAAGTATGCACCTCACCAACCCGGTTTTTTGTGCACGAAAGTATCTTCGAAAACTATATCGACACCTTTGTGAAGCGCGCTGCCGAAACCGTTGTTGGGGATGGCAGTATAGATGGTATTGAGATGGGACCTTTGGCCAACGATCGGCGCGTGCCTTTTCTCTCCGAACTGGTCAAAGATGCGCGCGACAAAGGTGCTAAAATTAGAACTGGCGGTGCTAGTCATGGCAACAAAGGGTATTTCTTTCAACCTACAGTGCTAACCAATGTTCCCGATGAAGCCCGGATCATGCAAGAAGAACCCTTTGGACCAGTCGCAGTGATTAATCCTATAACATCGCTTGATGAAGCCATCGAAAAAGCTAATTCTGTTCCTTATGGATTAGCAGGCTATGCCTTCACCAATCGAGCAGACTATATAGATCGTATGATTGATGAAGTTGAAGTGGGTAACTTGTCAATAAATACCCTCGAGGCCTCCTTGCCAGAAACCCCATTTGGTGGCGTCAAGTCCAGCGGTTTTGGACGCGAGGGCGGTTCCGAAGGACTTGAAAACTATATGACCATCAAAAACGTCTGGCATTCTTCAGACATTGTTTAACCCGGCAAACCTTGACTCTTAAAAAATTTCTTCAAGAGGCCCTTAAACAACTATTTCTAAAGCTGTTCGTTAGCAAAAATTATAGTACCAGCCACAGAAAACATACCACCGATACCAAGCACTAGTGAAATTTTTGCTTCCGGTACTTGAGCCGGCGCCTTTCCCCGCATTTGACGCACACTTTCCTGGAGTGCATACATGCCGTACATTCCAGAATGCATATAGCTCAATCCACCGCCGTTAGTATTTACCGGTAATTTTCCTCCCGGTGCCGTATTTCCCTCACGGATAAATCCGGCCGCTTCACCTGGCTCACAAAATCCGAGATCTTCAAGTCCATACAATGGCAAGTGAGCAAACGCGTCGTAAATCATCACATGATCAACGTCTTTTCGAGAGATTCCCGACTCCTCAAAGGCTAACTCTCCTGAATTCCGAAAGGCTTGAGAGGAAGTAAAATCTTTCATCTGGCTAATCATCGGGCTCTCACAACTTTCGCCCGTGCCTACTATATAAACAGGCTGCTGTCGCATATCTTTAGATCGCTCAGCCGATGTTAAAACAAGTGCTCCACCACCATCCGTTCTTAAACAACACATGAGTAACCGAATAGGATCGGCAATCATACGAGAATTCATCACTTCATCAATCGTCAAAGGGTCTTTAAAGGTTGCCCTAGGATTTAAAGCAGCCCACTGACGTTGAGTAACAGCGACCTGAGCGATGTCCTCAACGTTTAAACCATATTCGTGCAAATAACGTCTTACTGGAATTGTAAACATTGTCGGCGGTAATGACGCACCATAAGGGACTTCAAACTCACCTCCCAAATTTCCTGCTAGAAATTTTGGGAAACCTGCAGCACCGACGCCCGACTTTCCACTTTCACCATGCACAATGAGCATAGTTTTGCAATAACCCGCAGTTATAGCCGCAACAGCATGGCGGACATGCAGTAAAAAAGAACTACCACCAATTGATGTGCCGTCAATCCATTTAGGCACTATCCCCAAATATTGCGCTATTGCATCTACTGGCTGTCCAGCTACGGCGAGGCCATCAATATCACCAGGCTTTAAACCTGCATCCGAGATTGCATTTAATGCAGCATCAGCTTGAAGTGAGAATTCAGATTGATTGGGAATGTTCCCCATTTCAGTTGTTTCTGCAGCACCAACAACCGCGATCTCTTGTTTTACCATAGAATCATTCCACCGGTGCAAAGAAAGGAAGAGTTATTTCATCGCTCTGCTTTTCAAAAACGACTTGCAAAGGCATATCTAATTGCAAAACTTCCTCAGATTGCTGACAGTTTATAATGTTTGTCATCATCCGAGGACCTTCTTCTAGGGTGACAACGGCTATTGACTGTGGTCCATCAAAACCGGGAGTTGGCATATGACTGATAATATAACTATATAGAGTTGCTTTACCACTAGCCGGAAAAACAATAACTTTACGGCTGCCGCATTTTGGGCAAAAGGGTCGCGGAGGAAAATAAATGGTTTTGCAGTCACCACATTCTTGTAGTAGCAACTCTCCTTCCCTCGTTCCATCCCAGAAATATTGGGTTTCCGGCGTTGGTATTGGAAGTCGTCGCGGCGGAACATTTTCATTCATAATTTTTCCTATTCTTTGAATTTTAAGAACTGTAACAGCCCAGAAGACCGTGTTGTAGTATTTTTTTTAGAACTTTACCTAAGCTTCCTGTTCGCCCATGTCTTTAAGCTGAGTTATGCTAAAAAGACCACATATATTTTGGGGAAGCAGCATTCCCTTTTCGTTTGAAATTGTTAAAAGAGCGCTTTGGTTTACAAGGTCATCCATCTAATGATGATAAGTTAATTAAGCCTCACTCCCCAAGGAGATGGTTTAAATCTTGGACTGGAGGTTTTACAAAGCTTGGCCTAACCATCCCCGCGTCAATTGCATTTAACCCGCTATCGAGGTCGATATGTTAACACATGATTGAAGAACTGATTAAAGGCAAATTTAATTTAGTGGTTTGGATTCGTTGTTAGTTCTTGATTTAAGCTTTATCGCTATGACTGCATATATATCAAGACCACAAAGATCGGCAATTTCTTCACATGAAAGTTTTGTCTCTTTCAACAAAACATTTGTATATTCTACTGGGTCGCGTCGTTGATTATTCATTGTCATAGCGGATTAAAATTCGCGCTCAGGCCTGCCAGACTTTTCCCAAGCTTCATAAGATGATTGCGTCCAACGATCCATCCAAGCATAGAAGCGATGGGTTTTAGTTATGATCGGCAAAGCTGGAATAGGTTCGTTTACAAAGTTGACTTTCTCAACAGTTCCAACGATCAGTTCGGGTTTTGATAAGGCGTTCATTACATACTCCAAAGTTAAATGATTATCGGTGAAGAGAATATATGCCCATTTGATTCTGACGGTAGCGAAAACTTAGCAGAGCAGCTATGCGTTTTTGCTTGATCTAAATTATTTTAATTTGCTCAAAAAACGATCGGTTCCAACTATACTAACTTGTGATAATAGGCTTTCCCACATTGGAGTTGCGTGAACTTTTGAGCTTCCCACAACAATTGTTGAACATGAAATTATCTAATATATGTCACGCTTAGACAAAGTTGGGTAGTCGTCAATGAACGGCGTCACTGAAATTTTCATTCCA
>CAZXGI010000069.1:5996-12001 GCA_964639965.1 uncultured Rhodospirillaceae bacterium | reverse complement strand
ATGTAACATGGGTGGTAAGGCTCTATTTTAAATGGGCCATTTAAAAAATTTTTGCCAATGGCGGTTTTTCGTTTAGGGAGGTAAGAATATGATGAGTTTTAAGACTACTATAATTCGTACAATATTTGTGTTCTTTGCGATTTTGGCAGCATCCATTTTTTCGAATGGAGCGTCAGCTAAAGGACCTATAAAAATTGGTTTCAGTATGGCCCTGACAGGAGGCCTTGCTGGAGGTGGAAAACAAGCTTTAGTTGCCATGGAAATGTGGGCTGAGGATGTAAACAAAAAGGGTGGATTGCTGGGAAGACCGGTTAAGCTCATTTACTACGATGATCAGACAAACGCAAAAAATGTTCCAGGCATTTACGCTAAGCTACTCGATATTGACAAGGTAGACTTTGTTGTTTCGGGTTATGGAACCAATCTGATTGCTCCAGCGTTGCCAGTTGTTATTCAAAGAGATCTTGTTTTTATGGGTCTTTTTGGAATGAATAACAACAAAAAATGGAAATATGATAAATATTTTCAAATAATGCCATCTGGGCCAGATCCGGCGGTAGATTTTTCGAAAGCATGGTTTGACACCATAATGAAGATGTCACCGAAACCTAAGTCAATCGCCTTTGTTGCGGCAGACGCTGAGTTTGCGAGAAATCTTAAGGATGGTGCTGTTGAAAATGCGAAGCGCCGTGGGATGAAAATTCTTTATAACAAGAACTATAAGCCCGGGACACCAGACTTTACGCCAATTATTAGAGCCATAAATGCAACTAAACCTGATGTGATTTATGTTGCTTCCTATCCCCCGGGGTCAGCTGGAATGACCCGGGCCGTTAGTGAAGTTGGAACCAAGGCGAAAGCTTTTGGTGGCGGGATGGTAGGCCTTCAGTTTTCAGGAATTATGAAGGGTTTAGGTCCCAAGCTAAATGGAATTTTAAACTACGACTTTTATGTACCAGAGCCCAACATGACTGCCTATCCAGGAGTGGTAGATCTTCTGAAGCGATATCAGAAGGTTGCGCCCGCTCGTAAGGTTGATCCAAAGGGCTGGTATTTGGTTCCATGGGGATATGCTTACGTGCAGGTTCTTGGCCAAGCTATAAATGCTGTCGGTAAGATAGATCATGCAGCAATTGCTAAATATATTCATAATACAGAATTTAATACAGTCGTAGGTAAAGTGAAATTTGGCAAGAGCGGTGAATGGGCTGAAGGCAGAACGTTGACTGTGCAATGGCAGAATATCAAAAAGAAAAATGACCTTGAGCAATTTGGTAAGCCAGGAATTCGCAAGATCATGGCACCAGCCGCATTTGCGACGGGCAAGGTAAAACCTTTTAATTCACTTCGTTAATATTGGGGTGATTATCAATCAACATTGGTGGGTGGGAATTTTCTCACTCGCCAGTGTTTTTTAAGGTAGGCGGCTTTGTTTTCATTAGACTTACTTATAAATGCATTGGTCATAGGAATACTCTTAGGCGGGTTTTATGCGGCTTTGAGTATAGGGTTGTCTATTTCTTTCGGGCTTTTGGATATTGTAAATATTGCTCATCCAGCTTTTATCATACTCGGGGCATTTGTCGCTTTTATTTTCAATTCGCAATTTGGTTTTGATCCAATATTAGTAAGTATTGTTTTTGCCCCAGTATTTTTCCTAATTGGGACGCTTATATACAAGGTGTATTACAGAAGTTTTGAGAAAACCGGCGCGGAGGCACTTCGGGGACTCGCTTTTTTCTTTGGTGTAATGTTTATTATAGAAGTCTTGCTAATTATTTCTTTTGGTGTTGATTTCCAAATGGTCCAGGCGGATTATATCGACTTCAAAGCAAAAATAGGTTCTCTTGATATTCCCTTTCGAATGTTTGTTCCCTTTGTAATTGCCATGGTCATGACTCTAGGATTACAATACTTTTCCTCTAAGACCTTCTTTGGTAAGGCAATGCAGGCTGTTGCCCAGGATCCACTCGCTCTACGGCTAATGGCCATCGATCCTGCTAGAATAAAGCGAATAGCTTTTGGTATTTCCCTAGCTACTTGCAGTATAGGCGGAGCTCTTTTCATTATTGTTATGCCAATTGAACCATCAATTGGGCGGCTTTACATTGGTCAGGTTTTTGCAATTGTCGTTCTAGGTGGACTTGGGTCACAAAGCGGAACGCTTATCGCAGCGATGCTTCTAGGTCTCGTTGAGAGCTTAATCACCACATTTTTCGGACCGTCGTGGTCACCTGCGGTCGCATTCGGTGCACTGATATTAGTTTTGGCTTTTAAGCCAACTGGGATTCTTGGAAGAGTTGGAGATACAAGAGGGTGACGTCAAATAGCAAATTTTATTCAGTTATTGTTGTGCTGGCAGCCCTGGCTTATCTAGCTACGGCTTTTGTTGATAACCAGTATTATTTTTTTGCAGGCTTTGCCATTCTCCAATTGATGATAATGGCATTAGCTTGGAACATACTAGGAGGATATGTTGGTTATGTGAATTTCGGAAGTGCAGCCTTTTTTGGTCTAGGTGCCTATGCCGCAATTTTTGTGATGGAATACTTCAAAGCTGACTTATTTACCCAAATCCTGACGGCTGGGTGTTTTTCAGCTGTTGTTGGGCTTGCGACAGGATACCTTACCCTGCGATTAAGAGGGGTTTATTTTGCAATAGCAACCTTAGCCTTGCTTGTTGTTGCTGAAACGCTCATTGTCAATTGGGACTACGTTGGCGGCGCTGCTGGAACCTACATACTTCCAAAAAGAAATCCAACCATTTTTGGTATATTAATTGTAGGAAAAGAGAATGCCTTGTTTGGAAATTATAAAGAGTTACTCTTTTTTGTGTTGTGTGTTTTTGCTCTTACGACAATTGTTATTTGTAGAATTATAGAAGGGTCCAAATTTGGTAGGGGTTTGGAGGCGCTTAGAGACAATGAGCAAGCAGCTGAGAGCATGGGTGTACCTACTTTAAAGCTTAAACTAATTGCAACGACAATTAGTGCATCAATCATGGGTTTTACTGGTGGGGTGTTTCCCTATTATATGACATTTGTAGATCCAATTTCAGCCTTCAATTTGGATATTTCGGTAAATGCATTGGCAATGCCTCTAATAGGAGGAACCGCTACATGGCTTGGACCGGTGCTCGGAGCAGTCATACTGGGAACTCTTCAGCAAATAGCCACGGTCACTATTTCTTCAGAGATTAACCTACTAATAGTAGGAGCATTTTTAGTTGCTTTTGTTATTTTTGCGCCCGATGGTTTTCTGGGTTTAATAAAAAAATTTAAAAGTAGGAGTGACTGACCGTGTTAGAGGTTAATAACTTAACTAAAAATTTCGGCGGTTTTACGGCTTTGTCGGACATTAATCTTAGTGTCAATCCTGGTGAAAGATTGGGACTCATAGGTCCTAATGGTTCGGGAAAAACTACTCTAATAAATTGTGTATCTGGGACTATTCAAGATTACGAAGGGGAAGTGGTTTTTAATGGGGAAAATCTAAATGGTTTAGTCGCCCATAAAAGAGCACGAAAAGGTATTTCCCGCAGTTTTCAGATACCCAAACCATTCTCCAGTATGACAGTGAAACAAAATCTACTTATTCCGCTGGAATATGGTGTGCTTGAGAATCAGTTAGAAGGTTTAACAATAGAGGAACACGCTGACAAGATAATTGAAGACCTTGAATTGCAAGAGAAGTCTAATGAATTAACAGGCGGTCTCACGCAAATCGAAATGCGTAAGCTGGAATTAGCCAGAGCAATGGCTTTGAAACCAAAGTTGCTTATATCTGACGAGGCAATGGCAGGCTTATCGAGTTCTGAAGTAGATGATATTCTGAAAATATTAATAGCTTTAAACGATGCAACAAAGATAACTATTGTCATGATAGAACATATTATGCGGGCCGTTATGAGTTTTTCAGAGAGGGTCGTGTGTTTGGATGCCGGTAAGGTAATCGCGAACTCAACCCCCGATGAGGTAATAAAAAATCCAGCGGTAGAAAAGGCATATCTCGGTGAGTAAATTAACTATAAATAATATTTCGGCTGGTTACGGTTCTGTGCAAGTTCTTGATGATGTTTCTCTTGACGTTCAAACCGGGGAGACCGTCGTGCTTCTTGGGACGAATGGTAACGGTAAGAGCACCTTATTAAAGTCTGTTATGGGTTTAATCACTCCAAAAGCTGGTGTTGTTGAAATTGAGGTAGGCGGTCAAACAACTAGTCTTATAGGCAAGGGTACAGAGGAAATAGTAGAGCTTGGTGTGGCCATGGTCCCTGAGGGTAGACGTTTGTTTCCGTTGTTGACGGTTGAAGAAAACCTAACACTAGGAGCCTTTAGGCAAGCAGCCCGAAAAAAAATAATGGATAGTCTTGATTTTTGCTTCACAACTTTTCCTCGTTTAAAAGAAAGGCGCAGACAGCAGGCAGGAAGTTTAAGCGGGGGTGAGCAGCAGATGGTAGCTGTAGCACGTGCTCTTATGAGTGAACCAAGTATACTTCTTGTCGATGAACCATCCGTTGGTTTAGCTCCTATATTGGTTAGTCAGATGATTTCAAAAATAAAGGAGCTTAAGGAGCTAAAGAATCTGACCGTTTTGATGGCAGAACAAAATTTTAATCAGGCAATTAAGATAGCAGACAGGGGCTATGTAATTGTTCATGGTCATATTGAGTTTGAGGGAAAATCCGCATCAGAACTCGAAAACAATGAGATGATAAAACAATATTATCTTGGGGCATAATCATATAATTAAATGCTGCGCTTTTTATTTCGACTTCACTAGGAAAAACGATGCGCTTAATTTCGGTAACGTGGTTCGCCTGTTTAATAATTACCGGCTGTGTGACAAGTATAGAGACAGATGTAGTCTATAGTAGAAGCGAGTTTAATCTCAGTGGGTTACTCTGTAAGCCCAAAGGCTCGGGGCCTTGGCCTGCGGTAATGTTCAACCATGGTGGTCTTGGGAAAATTATTGGTGGGGCTCCAAAGAAAACATGCGCCGCTTTGGCTCAAGCCGGCTATGTCGGGTTTTCTCCAATACGACGTCCAACCCGACCACTCTATGGTCACTTAGATGATGTACGAGCTGCGCTTGACTATATAAAATCACAAGACTTCGTTTACGGAAACCGGATTGCCATGATGGGTTTCTCTCGTGGTGGTATGTTAACTTATCAGACTGCGATTTTGCGAGAAGATTTAAAAGCAGTCATAATAATGGCAATGGCTGTTAACAGGTTTATTGATCTGAATACTTCTAATTCAATTTCAGCTCCCGTTCTACTTTTGGTAGCCAAAAACGATACGGGTTCCCATCGGACCCGTGGTCGGAATACTTTAGAGGGTATGAGAGACCTTAATCGGGCACTTAATTTTGCTAGGAAAAAAACCCAACTTATTGAGTATCCACCGTATGGTAATGATGGACATCTTTTATTTTTCTCTATCAACCATTATTGGAAGGATATACTCTTATTTCTTGAGACACATCTTTGAGGGAACACTGTTAAAATATTTATTTGAACGATCAATGGTTAACCATTTAGAAGGATAATAAATGTTTGTTCTTAAAATTTTGATATATGATGAAAATCAATGATATTTAAAGGTAAAATTGGATCAACGATGAGTATGAGATTTAGAAAAGAGTTTCAAAGACAAAGGAAGATTAACTATGCATAAGTCTTATCCACTTCCTAGTCCCGGTACGGCGACGGAAGCGACAAAAGCAGCCAACGCTACTGTAGCCCAATCACTGCCCCTATCTGATCGGTCAGATTTTGAGAAAGCTCGCAGAGGGTTTATTGCCCAGATCGAGGGTCCGATTGAGACAGATAATGGCCGCACAGTTATGGATGCAAATGCGTATGCCTTTCTTGATGATCCACCGCCAGACACGGCCAATCCTTCCCTTTGGCGCCAAGCCCAACTCAACTCCAACCACGGCCTTTTTGAGGTAAAGGATGGAATCTACCAAGTCAGGGGATATGACATTGCCATCATGAC
>CAZXGI010000069.1:0-5896 GCA_964639965.1 uncultured Rhodospirillaceae bacterium | reverse complement strand
ATCGATGAATCGCTCGATTTGTTTGGTGACGAGGTAGAGACTTATTTTGGCTGCCACAATTGGCCGGAATGGGGGCGCGAGAACATCCGTGAATATCTAGAAGAGCAACGCGATATCTATCGGTTTATTCACGATCAAACTCTTCGCTTGGCAAACATGGGACACACTCCTAGGGAGATCGCCGAATTAGTCGAAGAACCTGAATTTATGAAACAATCCTTTTCTGTGCGCGGATATTACGGGACGCTCAACCACAACCTGAAAGCAACCTATCAAAAATATTATGGTTATTTTGATGGTAATCCTGCACACCTTGAACCACACACACCGGTTGAAGAGGGAAAACGATATGTTCAAGCCATGGGCGGTAACGATGCCGTTTTGGACATGGCCTGGGAGGCTTTTGAGGAAGGTGATTATCGTTGGGTTGCCACCATACTCAATCACTTGATCTTCGCAGAACCGTCCAATGAGCGCGGAAGAGCGATGTTGGCTTCTACTTACGAGCAACTTGGGTTTCAGACGGAATCAGTCATCTGGCGCAACATATACCTTTGCGGGGCTCTGGAGTTGAGAGATGGTGTCACACCTCGTCAAAGAGTAGGGGGCGTGAACGAAGATATCGCGCGCGCTATGCCGATAAGTGACTTTTTCAATCTTCTTGCGGTTAAACTTGATCCGGCAAAAGCGAAATCTGTCAATTGCATAATAAACTTTGAGCTGACCGATTCAGAAGAAAAAATTATTGTGACGGTTAAAAATCAGGTCGAGAATCACAAGCTCAATGCTTGGGATAATCAGGCGGATCTGTCCGTATCGCTCACACGACTTACACTCAACGATATTGCATACGGTCGCAGTTCAATGGATGACGCCATTGAGAACGGATCGATCAATGTGACCGGTAGCATTGACATGTTCAAAATCTACCTCGACATGCACGATACATTCGATTTGTGGTTCAACGTTATTGAACCCTAATCTCCTTTCGGATGTGGCTAACTGGTTGGACATTATTTTCTTTATGTAGGTATAGATGTGGAGGTTAGTTCATGAAATTTAGGGATAAAATTGTTTGGATAACCGGAGCGTCTTCAGGCATAGGAGAGGCGTTAGCATATGCCTTTAACAAAGAAGGCGCAAATTTGATCCTATCTGCGCGCAGATTGGCTGAACTCGAAAGAGTAAAAAATAATAATTTAACCGGCAGTGGTTTTGTTCACCTTACTAATTTCGACATTGGAAAAACTGACGAAATTAAGCATGCTGTCGACAATATTGCCAAGAAGTTTGATCACATAGATATTCTAATCAATAATGCTGGTGTAGCACAACGTGCGGAAATAGTTAATACAAATATGAAAGTTTATAGACAGATTATGGAGGTTAATTTTTTTGGAACTGTAGCGCTTACTAAGGCGATTTTACCTTCCATGATAGAACTTAATTCTGGGCACATTGTATTTATAGGGAGCCCTGCGGGTATATTTAGCACACCATTACGTTCAGGCTATTCAGCCTCAAAACATGCGGTTCATAGTTTTTGTGACAGCTTAACGTCCGAATTAGCTGATAAGAACATTCACGTTACCAATGTTATTCCAGGACCCATCCGAACGAATATGTCAATATCTAGTCTGACGGGTGATGGGGGTAAATATGACATTATGGATAGATTTATGGATGCTGGAATAAGCCCAACTAAGTGTGCCGAAGAAATTCTTAATGGAATTGCTAAAAAGAAAAATAAAATAGAAATTGTTAATTTTGAGGTTAGGAAAATGATTTTCTTAAAACGTTATTTCCCTAGGATCTTTGAGAGAATCTCTAAAAAATTGGGACCACAATAAAGCTTGATAATCAGGAGCCTAAAGAATGTTTTTTAGTAAGTTAGGATTGCTTCATCTTGATAAAGGTAAGGTTTTCGATGGTTATACTTTAATTCCCACTTATATAGGGGAAACGGTAAATCTAATAGACATTGAAGCTAAAGTCGTACATCAATGGAATTTGCCTGGTCGTCTGGGGTCTTTAGCCTATCTGCTTCCAGGAGGTAATTTATTATGTTCACTTCTTACGAAAGATGGCCCCCCTGTTCGTCAGGCAAAGGGAGGACACATTCTTGAGCTTGACTGGGATGGCAATATAGTTTGGGAATATGTCGATCACAGCCAGCACCATGATTTTAGGCGTCTTTCTAACGGAAATACAATGTATTTAGGCTGGAAAGAAATGAGACATAAAGACGCAGCTCGAGTTAAGGGTGGAATAACGGGCATGGAAAAAGATGGTAAAATTTACGAGGATTATATTCGGGAAGTTTCACCTGATGGGGAAACCGTATGGCAATGGGAGGCCTCTGAGTTGGAAATTGAAAATTATCCCTTGGCTGATGGTGTTGCTCGATATGAGTTTGCGCATGCAAATACATGCGTTGAATTATCAGGCGATCAAATTCTTTTGAATTTTCGTAATCTTGATTCAATGGCGATACTTGATAAGAAAAAACGTCACTTTGTCTGGGAGAAAAGAGACATGATGTGGGGACGACCACATGATCCACATATGCTTGAGAATGGCGATATTTTGTTCTTTGCGAATGGCGCTCAAGATTTTACAGCCCCCCAAAGGTCAAATATTATACAGTTTAATAAAAATACTGGAGAGGAAACTTGGAGATATGAAGCTCCGATAGCTTGGACATTTTATTCTTCTCATATGGGAGGAGTCGAGCGTCTTCCAAATGGGAATACTCTCATTACAGAATCTGTTAACGGGCGCGTTTTTGAGGTTACCCATGATGCGGAACTCGTTTGGGATTACATTAACCCAAATTTTGACTCACCTATACCGTCGAGTAAGACACCAGGCAATGCAATCTTCAGGTCATTCAGATACTCTGAGAGCAGTAAAGAACTTGACGGGAGAGTCTAACAGTTCATCATTTCCAATTTTTTGGGCTTCAGATCGTTATTATTGAAAAATTAGCATGCTTGATTAACTTTTGTTGCCTTTATACACTGACTAACAATGAAAATAATATCAGTGGAGGTTAGTAAGATGGTTAGAAAATTTTCGTTATCTTTAATTACATTATTGATTTTTAGCTTTACTGTGGGTCTTTCTGAAAGAGCAAATGCTCAATCAAAAACCCTTCGTGTAGCGAATTGGCTTCCGCCCATGCATACTTTGGTAAAAATGCTTAATGTATGGGGCAAAGAATTAACAGCAGCTTCTGGCGGTTCTTTGAAAGTGGAAATCATGAAAGCGCCATTGGCAAAACCACCGGGGCAATATGCCCTTGTTAAAAAGAATGTCGCTGATATCGCCTGGTCTGTAGCAGCGTGGTCGCCGAAAAGATTTCATTTGCTGCGCGCAATAGATATGCCATTTCTTTTTTCAAGCGCAGAGGTAGGATCTGCCGGTTTATGGGATTGGTACAGTAAGAATAAATTTGCAGACAAGGAATTCAATGATACTAAACTCGTCGGAGCTTTTGTAAATCCGCCGCACTTGTATCATTCCAATAAAAAACTAACGGAGTTAAGCGACCTAAAAGGTCAGAAGATTCGAGCTGGAGGATATGGTATAGCGATTTTAAAGAAACTGGGCGCTGCACCTTTATTTCTTAATCCACCGAGTACGACGCAGGCTCTACAGAAAGGTACAATTGACGGCACTCAGTTTCCTTGGGAGGCTCTCAAAGGTTTTAGATTAATAAAATATTCGAAAAACCACCTGGTCATCCCAAATGGTCTCTATACAAATGCCTGGTGGCTTTCCATGAGTAAAAAAACCTGGCAAAGCTTAACATCTTCTCAGAAAAAAGCATTGAAAAGTGTTGGCCTTTCAGGTTCACGCCTCGTTGGCAGAGGTTGGGATAAATCGGAAGCCAATGCCAAAGCAGAGATCCTTAAAGCTGGAAACAAAGTAACTGTTCTCAATGAGGCGGATACCGCAAAATTGCGTAAAATTGTATCGTTCGTTGAAGAGGGTTGGGTCGCAAAAACAGATAAAATGGGACTGAACGGAAAAGCTTTACTTGCTGACTTGCGCAAAACTATTGCGAAATATAAGTAAAATATGAACCTATAGATTTATACAATTGAAAACGAAAAATGCCGGCATAGATTGGGTTAGTAGAATTTCACTGTTCATGGCCTATCTGGCCGGCATTGTTCTTGCGTTTATGATGATCCTCACGTTCTTTGACGTTGTTGGACGGTCTTTGTTTAACAGCCCAATTATTGGTTCAGTTGAAATTTTGACACTTGCAATGGGTTTGTTAATTTATCTTGGTATTGGGCAAACAACTATCCAAGGCAGTCATGTCCGTGTGGATGTTTTGACTAGATTATTGCCAGAGAAAGTTCGCAATTCTTTGGATGTAATCGTCCATATATTGGGTTTGTTATTATCAGCTTTGGTGTTCTGGCGGTTGTGTGTATTAGCAATTGAACAGACCTTTGAACTCAATACCACCCAAAATCTTGGGCTCCCTGTATGGCTGATTGCGATTTTAATGTCCATTTTCAGTTTTAGTCTTGTTACGGGAATGACCGTCCAATTGTATTATTCGATAACACGTTTACTTAAAAGTAGCTGCTGAAATGGAGCCAGGTACCGTAGCCCTGATTTTTATTGGAGGATTGGCTGTTTTGCTGGCTGGTGGAATGCATATTGGCTTTGCCATGGCATTAGCCGGTCTTGGCGGCACAATGATGTTACTATCTCCTGAGGCAGCTCTATCGCTTTTTGGCTTAACTGTTTTTGAAACAGCACTCTCATTTGAATTCATCGTTATACCTTTATTTGTTTTAATGGGACAGTTTGCTACAGCAGGTGGTTTAAGTCAGGATTTGTATAAAGCTTTCAATGTGTGGTTAGGAAATCTCCCTGGTGGTCTCGGCTTGGCGACGATTGGTTCATGTGGAGCATTCGCTGCAATTTGTGGATCATCATTGGCTACGGCGGCAGCAATGAGTAAAGTCGCTTTGCCTGAAATGCAGCGTTATAAATATGATCCAAGATTAGCGACGGGTTCGATTGCTGCTGGTGGAACATTGGGAATTTTGATTCCACCAAGTGTTATAATGGTTCTTTATGGCATACTGACGGAGACTAACGTGGCCGACCTTTTCATTGCAGGGATTATTCCCGGAGTTTTGCTGGTTGTATTTTTTATGGCAACTATTTGGCTGCTCGCAAATTTTAATCCCAATCTGGGTCCCCGAGGTCCAAAGTCTTCTATTAAAGAAAAACTCACAGCTTTTCGAAATGTTTGGGGCACCCTTTTGCTATTCACTGTCGTGTTGGGGGGTATTTATACTGGTATATTTACCCCAACTGAAGCCGCTGGGATTGGCGCATTCGGCGCGTTAGGATTAGGCATTTTAGCAGGTAAAATGACTAAAGCTTCATGTGTTCAGGCTCTTTTGGACTCCGTTGATACTACAGCAATGGTTTTTACAATCTTAATAGGCGCTATAGTTTTTAAAAATTTAATCGCACTACTCCGCTTCCCAGAAATGATTGAGAGTTGGATGCTCGACCTTTCCCTATCACCGATGGGCATTTTAGTTGTTATACTGATAATCTATATTTTGTTGGGAGCCATTCTGGATACGATGGCTATGATACTCTTAACCCTGCCAGTTTTTTTTCCTATTATTAGCACATTAGGTTTTGATCCTGTTTGGTTTGGGGTTTTGATGGTTATAGTGATTGAACTAGCTTTGATTACGCCGCCGATGGGAATTAATGTTTTTGTAATTAAGGGGATGGTATCTGATGTGTCTCTTGGTCAAATATACATTGGAGTTATCCCTTTTGTTATAGCACAAATTATTTTATTGATAATAATTGTCCTCTTCCCCGATTTAGCACTTTGGTTGCC
>CAZXGI010000068.1:4286-12090 GCA_964639965.1 uncultured Rhodospirillaceae bacterium | reverse complement strand
ACCCAACATTGAAAACTCTCGCTGTACTCAGAAACTATATAAAAAAATAATTTTCATTTTCTACAGTCCAATATTATTATGTCTCCACCTCTATAATAAAACCAAACTGGCGTTTTTTTTAGTGATAAACAGGGCTTCTACCCATGAGTAGTGACCATTTAATAATTGAACTCCCTTTACTTCCATAGTTCTTTAACCAATATAAAACAAAGTATACGATTAAATCATTATGAATAATACTTTTCCTAAGAACCTTGGTTTGAAAGAATTTGCTCACTGCTTCGGCATTGTTCCAAAAGAATTACCCGATGATTGCCAGAAACTTATAAGACAGTTTGATTTTCGCTATAGAGTATTGAAGGGTAAAGAACGAGATAAAATTCTTTTGGACGTTATTAAACGAATTGACCAAAAAGATTTTAAAATAGCTGGCGAACACCGCATCAAGGACTGGAATAAAGGGTGGAACGAAAATTTGCAGTCATTAATGAGTAATGGCGCAGAAAAAAGTTTAATACCAAAATATATCCGAGCAGGAGACCCTTTACGTTTTAAGGGGGAATTTATTCAAACTGCAGATATGAATTTCGAATATAATTGGTACACTATTTATAGACAATGGATTGCCACACAATTACTCCGAGGGTTCGATTCAATTTTTGAATTTGGCAGCGGCTCGGGACATAACTTACCGTTTTTCGCTCGTTTAACAGATGCTAACCAAGTGATTGGTCTGGATTGGGCATCAGCTTCTGTAAAAATCGCGACCCACCTTAGGAAAATAACAGGACTCAATATCTTCGGTCGTCAATTTAATTTTTTCAATCCTGATTACCAACTAGAAGTTCCGGATAACAGTGTTTTCGTAACGGTGTGGTCACTTGAACAAACAGGCAATGATTACACGTCTTTTTTGAGTTTTATACTCAAAAAAAAACCAGCCTTATGTGTAAATATTGAGCCCATTACTGAATTTCTTGATTGTGAAAATGTTGTTGATTACTCAGCTTACCGTTGCCAAAAAGCTCGTAATTTTTTGAGTGGTTATCTCGAAACACTCAAATCGCTGGAAAAAGACGGTAAGGTAAAAATCTTAAATATAACTAATCCTCGCTTCGGAAGCCTGATGGTTGAATCATATTGCCAAATTATCTGGCACCCGGTTAATGCTTAGTTTCTAGAGCCATCAATGGTTGTAAACTATTTTATTCAACTATGAACGGGTTAGCCTTATACCATTCGATGGCAAGCCCTAATCCCTCATCCAATCCGATCTTTGTTTCAAAGCTTAATTGTTCGATAGCTTTACTATTATTTAGACGGCGAATATGTGCTGTTGACGGTTTATCAGAATTGAATTTAACATCTGCATCCTTGAATCCATCGACCCTTAAAGCTGCCTGCAGGATCTCTTTAATTGTAACCCCAATTCCAGAACATAAATTAATCTCGTCATAAAAATCACATTTATTGACCGCTAATAATAATCCATCAATAAAATCAGAAACAAAAATCAAATCACGTTCATCATTGCCAGTGCCCCATATTTCCATAGGATCTTGGCGTTCAACAACACGCCGTACTAATGCTGCCGTAACGTGTGATGTTGCAAAATCAAATTTATCATAAGGTCCATAAATATTTGAAGGGCGAACCACTAAACTAGACATCGGCGAATTGATCTTTGTTGCGTAAGTACGACAAAGAATTTCAGTGTAACGTTTCATCCAGGCTACCGGATAATAAACATCCTCTGGATCATCATTGAACATCTCATCCTCCCGTACAGGTCTTTCGCCTGTGGACGGGTAAGCGGCTCCGCTACTAATAAAAATGAACTTTTTAACGCCAGCTTCATAAGAGGCCTCCAGAAGATGTGCATTCATAACAACGTTCGGCGTTACATGCACCAACGGCGTAGTTGCCATGACCGCTGCACCAGAGGTATTGGCTGCACAATGGAATACATAATCAATGTTATCAACAACCTTTCTACAAGCGCTCAAATCTCGAAGATCCGCTTTTACAATTTCTATGTTATGATCTGATATTTGAATTGGTTTATTGTGAATAGACGCGCGTATAAACGCTTTTTCCTCCAGAAGTCGGAGCATAAGATTCGAGGCTATAAAACCCGCGCCACCAGTGACAAGTATTTTTGCTCCCTTTAGCACACTATTCCTCACAAAAATAATTTTTCCTGTGGGCCCCTTCGTCACGATGCTCCATAAACCAATTATACGTAGCTTCAAGACCTTGTCGAAGACTGGTATTGGGTTGATAACCAAACCATTCACGTGCACGAGATATATCCATTACTCGACGCGAAAACCCAGAAGATTTAGTAGGATCAAATTGATGATTAAAATTTAAAAATTCATGCAAGCTATCAACTAAATCTGCTATCGAATAACCATGACCACTACCAAGATTAACAAAACTTCCACGAGTGCCGTAATGAAGTGCAAGCAGAACACCTTCCGCAACATCAGAGGAGTACGCAAAATCTCGAACGGCACTTCCATCTCCCCAAATAACTACTGGATCTTCACCATTAACGATGCGGCTAATCAATGCAGGTATCACCATGGCATTATCTGTGTCAAAATTATCGCCGGGACCATAAACATTACAAGGCCTAACGATCGCAAAATTCTTCAAACCATATTGCTGACGATAAGCTGAAACTTGTAACTCTGCCATACGCTTTGCCCACCCAGGAAATTGATCCATTGGCTGATTATTAAACGAATCATCCTCCTCCCGGAAATAGTCACTTGCAGCATAAGCTCCTATTGAGCTTGTATAAACAACCTTATAAACCTCATTCAGGCGGCAGGCCTCTAATAAATTAGTGTTCATCATCAAAAGTGGTACTAAAAAACTTGCCGGTTTGGCATTTGTCACATCAACTGAACCCTTGATGCCAGCTACGTGGCATACGTAATCAGCATTTTTGGTAATATCACAGCAGATTGATAAATCTGTTAAGTCAGCATAAATTTCCTCAGCACGTTGATCGGTTTTGATATTATCCAGTGAAACGCTAGTTACATGAGAACCCATATCACACAACTTTTTAACTATTTGCCGGCCGATCAAACCGGTTCCACCCGTTACAACGACCTTCTTTCCCTCAAACTCGCTTGATACTTTCTGGTCAATCATATTTAGCTCAACCTAATCCAAGTCTATCACCTAACTTGCGCCGCGCTAGAGCAAAGAAGCCGATATCAGATAATAAAATGGGTTCACCTGATTCGGCCATAGTCATAAATTCTTTTAAACTACACTCCACTAATTGAATAAACTCTCCTTCCTTGGGTTCATCAACTTTCTTCGCATCCAAAGCCACAAAACCTATTACGGAATGAGAATTCCTATTTACGCTTAATCCAAAACTTCCTAATTCAACAAGTTTACCCGGTACATAGCCAGTTTCTTCCTTTAGTTCACGCCGAATTGCCTGCTCAGACGTTTCTCCTGGCTCCATAAAACCGGCGGGAAATTCTAAAGTCTGTTGATTGCGGGCAGGTCGGTATTGGCGAACCAAAACCATTTTATTTTGATCAGTCAATAATAATGCTACAACAGCGTCACTGCTATCAATTCGATAAAATGGTTTTTCACCCATACCCCAAAAAGGTTTCGACGGGATTTCTTTTATACTAAACCAATCAGTACGTAATATGGTCTTTTCAGCGGTCATTTCATCCTCATCTTGGTCCGCATGCGATGATAGTTCAGCAAGTCTTCCATTGTTTGCTCTAAAGAGTAAGCAGGCTTCCAACCGGTTTGCGTAAGAAATTTAGCACTTTCCGGAATTTGCAAGGTCACATCAGCCGGCCTAAGAAGTTGGGGATCAACTTCATGTTCTATAGATACTTTAGCGAATGATTTTAAAATATCGAACATCTCGCCGATACTTAAGGTGCGGTCACCGCCAATATTATAAACATCTCCTGGCGTGCAATATTCTAATAATGCCCAATAAGCGCGAACCGCATCACGCACATCTGCAAATGTCCGAATACTATCTAGATTACCTACCTTAACTGGATTTGGTGTAACTCCTAGCTCTATTTCAGCTATTTGTTTTGCGAAAGAACTTTCAGCAAAAAAATCCCCCCGGCGCGGGCCGGTATGAGTAAACATCCGCGTTCGAATTATCTTTAAACCGTAAGTGATATAATATTGACTGCCAAGTAAATCTTGGCCGACCTTTGAGACAGCATATGGGCTTGCTGGATTAAAAGGCGTTTTTTCAGTAATGGGTATCATTGTTTCATCTACCTGCCCATACACTTCTGCCGAGCTGCACATATGAACCACCGGGTCTATTCCAACATTTCGGATAGCATCTAAAAGATTAACCGAACCGTTGATATTAACTGCAAAAGTATCCCCTGGACTATGATAGCTAGTCGGCACAAAACTCTGGGCGCCTAAATGAAATATTCTATCGGGACGTGCCTTTTCTATGACTTCAATCATAGAGGATAAATCCCGCAACTCCCCTTGAACCAATGTAATATTATCGAGGGATGCTCTTATATTATCCAGTGGGCTGCGCCATCTTACCAAACCAAAAATCTGAACATCTGGGTGGTTCTCTATAATATAATCTGCTAGATGGCTGCCTACCATCCCGGTAATGCCCGTGATTAAAACTTTCATAATGATTTATTCATACCGCTAAAACGGACCTCTAAAATGTTTATATGTATCAGTCATGGGCTTTTTTTCCGGCAAGTCAATGCCATGTTTGCTAGATCCGGTAACTAGCTTACAAATTGCATCACAAAGATCATAAAGATCCGGATAATACAAATCTTCGAGCGTCTTTGCCGTCGGGCAAGGTGCGGCAGCCATACCAAGTGTTACGACTGGTGACTTTAATATATCGGGAGAAGTCTCACAAACAAGACGACAGATCTCCGCTGAAACCCCAAATGCCTTCCAACTCGTATCAGCAATAAGTAACCGCCCTGTTTTTCGAACACTTTCAATTATCATATCGGTATCAAGGTTCGATATGCAGTTGAGATCTATCACGTCACATTCGATACCTGCATCCTTTAGATAAGCGGCGGCGCGCTCTGATTCTAACACCATAATTGAAGTTGCAACAATAGTGATATCATCACCAACACATTTCAATCTAGATCCCAAAGGATTATCCGTACTTAAAATTTCTTGCCGGTCAATTTCAAATTCTAGCTCATAAAGCAAACGATGCTCAAAACTAATGACCGGAGCCTTATAACTATGAATTATATAAGGGTAAGCCGATAATATTACAGATGAATCCGCCGGCATCAGAACGGTTAAGCCTGGAATATGGGAAAATAATGACTGAAGACTTTGTGTATGCTGAGCACCTTGACCCCAACTTCGGCCGACAACGGCTCTAATAAGCAAGGGAACCTTATAGTGGCCCCCAAACATATAACGATATTTTGCAATTAAATTTATTATTTGATTAGTCGCAAGCAACATAAAATCAGCTCTGATATGGGTCATGATCGGATACATACCGTTCAATGCAGCCCCTACAGAAATACCCGTTATAGCTTCCTCAGCAAGTGGCGTATCCATAACCCTATTTGCACCATATTTTTCTGCCAGACCCACGGTCGTGCCAAAAATTCCTTTATGATCATCTGCACCTTGACCAATAATAAATGTTCTATCCGAATTATCTAATGCGCCTTCCATAGTTTCAAACAGCGCCTCAGCATATTTTAATATTTCAGCGGCCATAGCTAAATTACATCCGTCAAAAGTTGTTCTTCCCCTGGCCAAGGACTTTCCTCAGCAAAAGCAACAGCGGCATCAATGGCTTCCTTAATTTTCCCTTCTACTTCCGACAAAGTCTCAACATCATGAACAAGTGCATCCTGAATGCACCATTTATCGAAATCATCCCGGCTTCTGTAACCAATATCAAAATCTTCACCCGGGCCGACATGCTCTCTTGCGCGCATCGTCTTTATTTCTAGATATCTTGGTCCGCTACCTTCACGTATCTCTTTGACCAAAACAGACATAACCTTATGAATTTTTTCGAAATCCCAGCCTTCGTTAATTCGTTGGGTAGGGATATTGTAACTATCCAATAAAGCCAAACGATCAAAAGCCTGACGAGCCTGAACAAATGAATGCGCAGCAAGGCCATTGTCTTCACAAACAAAAATAGTTGGCACTTGGTGAAGCGACGCAAAATTAAGGCTTTCATGGGCAACTCCCTCTTCAAGGGCTCCATCACCAAAAAAAGCAACATTAACCTGATCGGTATTTTTATGCTTAGCCGCAAATGCAGCTCCAACAGCGTGGGGTATTGAGCTGGCAACGACCGCGGATGATCCCATCATACCTGCCTCCGGAAAAGAGAGATGCATTGACCCCGCCTTACCTTCTGAAATCCCAGTAACCTTGCCAAAAAGTTCTGCAAACATTAAATTTAAATCTCCACCTTTAGCAAGGTAAAGAGCATGACTTCGATATGTTCCAAATATCCAGTCTGTAGGCTTTAAGGCACCACACACGCCGACTGCAACAGCTTCCTGTCCGATCGACAAATGCACTGGGCTTTGAATTTTGTCAAAGGGATATAACTCTATAATACGCTCTTCCGCTCGTCGGATAAGCAAAGCCTGACGAAACAGTTTCGTATACAAATCGTCACCCGTCATAATATCCCCTCGGTGGTGGAATGGATTGTTTTTTTTGGAAACATCTCGTTAAACGGACCCGTCATTGAAAACTTTCTCCCGCTCATTCTCTTTTTTCAAGTACCAGTCATATGTCAGTTTTAATCCCTTTTCCATGGACACCTTGCCTGACCACCCAAGTCTTTCCATTCGCGTTCTATCAAGAAGCTTTCTTTTAACTCCATCAGGCTTTGTTCTATCAAATTCTAAACGTCCCCCATAACCAACAATTTGACATATTTCTTCGGCTAATTCACGAATGGAAAGTTCCTGGCCAGACCCAATATTAATCGGGATAGAATCCGAATAATGCTTTATCAGGTAAACAACCGCATCCGCTAAATCGTCAACATACATTAATTCCCTTCGTGCCGATCCTGTTCCCCAAACTTCCATAGCCGGGGAATTATTGATTTTAGCTTGATGGGCCTTTCCTATAAGGGCAGGTATCACGTGGCTTGAATTTGGATCAAAGTCGTCACCTGGCCCATAAAGGTTATTAGGTTGCGCGGCAATAAAATCATTTCCATATTGGTTGCGATAGGCTTGGCAAAGTTTAATAGCTGCCAGTTTTGAAATGGCGTGTGGCTCGTTTGTAGGCTCAAGTGGCCCTGTCAGCAATGAATCTTCGGATATTGGCTGGGGGGCATCTTTTGGATATATACAAGCTGATCCAATGAATAAAAGTTTCTCAACCTTGTGAATATAAGCTGCATGAATGATATTTGAAGCGATCATCAGATTGTCATAAAGGAAGTTCGCCGGATAATTAATATTTGATAAAATCCCCCCAACCGTAGCCGCAGCAATTATAACAACTTGAGGTTTATTTTCGGCAACCCAAAAACCAACATTTTTTTGGTTTCGCAGGTCCAAATCCGATCTATTAACGCAGAGGATTTCGCAGTCTTCATGGTCTAATCTCCTTAAAATAGAGGATCCAACCATACCATTATGACCGGCTACCCAAACTCGTTTTTTTTTTATAGAATACTTTAAATTTTTATTGAAAGAGTTCATTATTTTAGCCTGAAAGCCTGATCTCTTTGATGTTAGTTTAAATAAAACTTTTGGACAAGTCTGGTTTATCT
>CAZXGI010000068.1:0-4186 GCA_964639965.1 uncultured Rhodospirillaceae bacterium | reverse complement strand
TCACGTTACGGTTATAACCAGGAATGGGAAGCATTTGATCCCTATATGAAGGTTATTTGTTTTGAACCAGATATTGAAGAATGTGCCCTCTTAAATTCAATGAATAATCCTAAAGCTCAATTTATTCCCACCGCATTATTCCGAACAAAAGGTCAAAGAACTTTTTATGAAACCAGACTACCGGATAGTGCGGGCCTTTATCGTTCAAATATGAATTTTTTTAACCGTCTATTAAATCGTGATAACGCCGAAACCATCAACGAACGTTTGATCAATGTAGATACTCTCGATAATGCCCTGAAACAAGAAAATGTAGCCAGACTTAATTTCTTAAAACTTGATGCAGAAGGCGCGGAACTAGATATTTTACAAGGAGCAAATTTAACACTATCTGATCCGCGGCTTTTTGGTATTCTGTCAGAGTTTCAATTCCATCCCGAAATCAATGGCTCTCCAACCTTTTGGGAGTTAGATAAATTTCTCCAATCTCAAGGGTTTAGACTTTTTAATATCGGGACCAATTTCCAAAGTCGCCGTGACATGCCTTACCCTGGAGTAACAGACTATTTTCTTTCCAATGGCGAACGCTTCTACGCTTATACAGAACACGGCCAAGTTATGGGCGGCGATGTACTTTATTTCCGAGATTTATTTCTAAAACAGAACCGCGAAATTGCCGAAGCATTAAATCCATTAGATATAATAAAATTCGCCGCATTTTTCGAGATTTATCACCATAATGATGCCGCAGCAGAATTAATTATTAAATATCGCGAAAAAATAAAACCTATTGCCGATTTTAGTGAACTTCTGAACAAACTAACACCTGAAATCTCTGACAAAAAATTCTCCTATGATGAATATATGGTCAGTTACTTTCACCAAGACACGAGTTTTGGTGCCAACGATCCAAAAGTGCCTCCAACAAAGGGCATTGATTTGGAGGCGGAAGTGGAAGATGCCCTTGACCAAAGAAGCGCACTTAAAGATGAAATACTAAAAGGAACAAATTTAGCGACAGGGAAATTAACAAAATCAGATCTGAAAAAGAACCCCAATAACAAGAAAAGTGATAATTCGCTGTCATAAAAACCCTGCGGTACAATCAAGAGTTATTCGATAGAGACTTCGCCCAAACAAAACTCGTTTATATGACCTTCACTTTCTTTTGTATTTCTGCCAGTATTATTAAATTATAGAGACGATATAGGAAATTTTGGATATGACATTGATTAAATATGAGGATTATGAGCTGTCCGTTAGAGAGGATCTTACCCACGCTCACGAAACCTGCTGGAGCAGGCTATCCCAAACCGGCACATGGCTTGAAGGAAGTCGAAAAGTACATGTGGCAGCAGAAGTTAGGAACGCACGGACATGTTCGTTTTGCGCCGAACAAAAAGAGGCAATTTCGCCAAATTCAGTGACCGGTTCACACAGTAATCTTGGAAAACTTTCTGATACCGAGGTTGAAATAATTCATAGAATTGTTTCGGATCCTGGGCGCCTAAGCAAAAAGTGGTATCAAGATATGATGTCAATGGAGTTAAGAGAAGAGGAGTATATTGAAATCGTAGGTGTCATAGCCATGGTCATGATAATAGATACATTTACTTTTGCACTAGGAATGCCTGACCATGATCTACCCAAACCAGAATCTGGAAAACCCTCATTTTATAGGTCTTCTGGCGCAAAAGTAAACGCCGCCTGGATACCTATCGTGGAGCCGGAAGATGCCACATCATCTGATGGAGACTTATATCCAAACCCAAAAGTAGGATATATACTTAGGGCACTTTCAGCCGTCCCAAAAACTAAATTTCATTTTTGGGATTTAATGCATGCACAATACCTGCCTGAGCCGATAATTTATCAATTTGATCGCGATTACCGGGCTATAACCCGGGCCCAAATGGAGGTTGTGGCTGCAAGAGTTTCTGCACTGCATCAATGTTTATACTGAACTACCACCCACGCGTATATGCTCCGTGAGAGCGTAAATTCAAATGATGGCAGTTTTCAGTTAGGATCTATAACTGAAGGAGTGGCTGAAGATCAGGATGTTCATTATGCTGGTCTACTAGCCGAATTTGCTGAGCAGGTGGTCGCCAGAGATACGAATAAAGTCAAGGATCTCAGAGAATCAATAATCGACCAGATGGATGCTAATGCGTTTATTGACGTTGCCGCAACAGTTGCGGGGTTTCATGGTGTTGTTCGAATAGCTGACGCCACTGGGATACCAGTTGTCAATAAAATGAGTGAAGATGTGAGCTCTGAACTCGATGTAGATCATTTTTATGCATCTGGATTAGGAGATCGTGGCCATTAACTGAGGTATTATTTATATGAAACTTGCGTTTTTCGTAATCTCGAGTGCCATTGTAATTTATCTCGGTTTAACTTTGTGCTTATTCGCAGTTCAACGTAGTTTATTGTACCACCCTTCAGTTGGTCAAATTTCCCCTTCTGAATTTGGGGTGCCAGAGATGCAGGCAGTAGACGTTAAAACAAAAGACGGACTTCTGCTAACAGCCTGGTATAAACCGCCAAAAAATCCTGATGACCTGACACTTCTATATCTGCATGGTAATGCGGGCCACATAGGGTATCGTGCGACAAAAATAAAACCATTTTTAGATCGTGGGTATGGATTATTGCTCCTCTCCTATCGTGGCTATGGACCAAATCAAGGGACCCCAACTGAAAACAATTTGTATCTAGATGGTAAATCTGGGTTAAAATTTCTTATCAACCAAAATATTTCATTATCTAAATTAGTGATTTATGGAGAATCACTTGGTAGCGGAATTGCTGTCGAACTGGCTCAGAATTTAGCTATCTCAGCGTTAATCCTTGAAGCCCCCTTCACCTCAATGCCCGATGCGGCGCGGTATCATTTTCGATTATTCCCGACGGATTTGCTTTTACGCGACAGATATAACTCAATAAACAAGATGAAATATATTGATACTCGGCTTCTCATATTGCATGGTAAAAATGATCGCACCGTACCATTTAAGCTTGGACAAAAATTATTTAAATCGGCCCATGAACCAAAGGATTTCTTTGAATTTCCATATGCTGGACATAACGATCTCTACGACCATGGTGCAGCAGAGAGAATAATTGGATATCTTGATAGTGTTTCGCACAAATAGAATTGTTTTATTATATATTGTTAAAATTACCATCTTTATTAGCTAATAACATTTAAACCCGAGGAAGAGATTGTGAAAGTCGGAATACCAAAAGAAATAAAAATTGAAGAGTATAGAGTTGGATTAACACCTGATAGTGTCCGTCAATTTGTTGATCATGGACATGAGGTGCTGGTTGAAACTAATGCCGGCGTTGGTCTCAATTGCTCCGATGAAGACTACCGAAAAGCAGGCGCGGAAATTGCCAACAACCCCCGCGAGATTTTTAATGAAGCAAACCTGATTATTAAAGTAAAAGAACCTCAACAAATCGAGAGAAAGATGCTGCGGGAAAATCAAATCCTATATACTTTTCTCCATCTCGCCCCGGATCCCGATCAAACCGCAGACCTAATAGCCAGTGGCGCTATCTGCATAGCATACGAAACCGTAACCAATGATGATAATCAGTTACCTTTATTAACACCAATGTCACAAGTTGCTGGACGATTATCAATTCAAGCCGGGGCAAAATGCTTAGAGAAGGAAGCTGGCGGGAAGGGGATTTTATTGGGCGGTGTCCCCGGAGTGCTGCCGGCAAAAGTGACCGTTATCGGAGGCGGTACGGTTGGAGAAAACGCTATCGTAATGGCCTTAGGTCTGGGTGCGAATGTTACCGTAATTGACAATAATGTTGAAACGTTAGCCCAATTAGCGCAACTTTATGCGCCAGCACTCAAGACCGCATATTCGAGCCAAACATCCCTTGAACATCATGTGATCAACTCGGATTTAGTAATTGGAGCGGTGCTTGTTGCCGGTGCCGAAGCCCCTAAGTTAGTTTCTGCGGATATGATAAAGAAGATGAAGAAAGGTTCTGTATTAGTTGACGTGGCGATTGACCAGGGTGGTTGTTTTGAAACTTCAAGACCTACAACTCACAGTGATCCAACTTATGTAATAGATGGTATTGTTCACTATTGCGTCGCAAATATGCCGGGTGCAGTTCCCTGCACGTCAACTTATGCCTTAAACAACGTAACAAC
>CAZXGI010000067.1:0-12511 GCA_964639965.1 uncultured Rhodospirillaceae bacterium | reverse complement strand
GTGGCGAAGTCTGCAAAGTCAAGCCAGGTGAGTATAAGTGGACAGCTAACGGCGCAGTCAGTGTTTGCATGGGAGCAACGATCGTTGTGAACGCTAATATGGATTCAAAATTAGCTTATCAAATTACAAAGGCTATGGTAGAGCAAATTGAAACGTTCAAAAATAAATCACATCGTTTAATCAAGAAAACAGCGACCCCAAAAGTTCTTTCGCAAAAAGGAAATGCAGCGCATCATCCTGGCGCAGCAAAATACTTTAAAGAGAAAGGTCTTTTGTAAGAAGATTTTGTTTTCAATTAAGGCAATTACGTGTGTTCGTAGAATACACGTAATTGCTATTGATTAAAATTATGAGTTTTTCAAAATTATTTTCACTGCAAACGTGGTTCTCGGTTGGAGCTCGTCGCCGTCCAGTTGGCGTTTACGATTTGATCTTTACGCCATTTGCAGCTGTTATCGGTGTTTATGTAATAGTTGCAGCTACTCTAATTATTATATCCCCTTGGGTATTATCCGTTTTGTTCTTTTCAGGCATAGCTGCATTGGGCTTCTTGACGACGGGAGCTTTCGCAAGTTCTAAAACGGAAAAACCTTCTTTTTTGGATCTTTTTCTTGCAGTTTCGTGTGTTGCGGCCGGTATATATTTTGGTATTCAATCTCAAACAATTGTAAACCGAATTGTATTGTTAGATGAGTTGACCCAATTAGATGTAATTTTTGGTACGATTGTTTTTTTGCTGACCCTTGAAATTACTAGGCGAACGACTGGGTTGGGGCTTACAGCTATTGTGCTCATTTTCGTTATATATAATTTGTTTGGACACCATCTTGATGGCGTGCTTCAGCATGGTAAAATAGATTATCTTCATTTTATAGAAATAACTGTATTTACGACCGACGGTATTTTTGGTCTACCTGTCCGCGTTGCTGCTACATATGCATTCATGTTTGTTATGTTTGGAACAATCCTTCATGCCTGCGGTGGCGGTGATTTCTTCTTCAATTTTGCAGCTGCAGTTAGTGGGCGAAGTCCTGGTGGTCCCGCTAAAGTGGCGGTAATTTCTTCGGGTATGTATGGCATGTTATCTGGCAGTCCGACATCTGACGTTGTTACGACAGGTTCAATTACCATCCCTATTATGAAGCGCCTTGGTTATCGAGGATCGCATGCAGGTGCAATTGAGGTTGCCGCATCAACGGGTGGGAGTTTTGTTCCCCCAGTACTGGGTACAGCCGCCTTTTTAATGGTTGATTTTGCAGGTCTTGAATACCTTCAAATAGCTATAGCTGCAATCATCCCATCAATTTTATATTATTTGTCTATATACTCGCAGGTTCATTTTTCTTGCTTGCGGCAAGGATTTGGACGTTTAGATGACGAATTGATACCATCTTTCTTAAAAACTTTAAAGGATGGTTGGCTATTCATTATTCCTTTAGCGGTTTTAACCTCGGCTCTCATTATGGGTTACACTCCTACGATGGTAGGCATTATGGGAACAATAGCTGTTTTGGTTGTTTCACTATTTAAGTCAAACACTAGAATTGGAGTAATTCGCTTAGCTAAAGTACTCAGTGAGACTTGTTATAGAATGGCGCCTGTTGCGGGGGCATGCGCTGCAGCTGGCTTAATCATTGGTGGTATGACGATGACAGGACTTGCCGGAAAATTTGCTCATCTTGTTAATGATCTAACTGGTGGGCATATGTTTCTAACGTTATTGGTGACAGCATGTTTGACAGTTGTCTTGGGACTGGGAATGCCGACGCCTAGCGCCTATATTTTGTCTGCTGCTCTAATGACACCAATATTATCCCAAATAGGTGTACCAACTCTTCCTGCACATATGTTTGTTTTTTATTACGCCGTTATGTCTGCACTTACACCGCCTGTGGCGGTGGCGGCATATGCTGCATCTTCTATTGCTGAAGATAATCCTCTATTGATTGCTGTTATGGCGGTAAAATTTGCTCTCGCGGCTTTCATCGTGCCTTTTGCATTTGTTTATGGGCCCGAGTTGTTAATGATTGGATCGTGGCCGGTAATCGCGATGTCTTTTATTACGGCTGCTATTGGTTTAATCTTTATAGCAGCAGGTCTTGAAGCCTATTTTCATAAAAATTTAGTGACCTGGGAACGTTTGGTTTTTATTTTGATTGGTTTCGGTTTGGTTTTACCAAATCTTTATGCTGCTTTAGGTTCTGTAATTTTGTTGTTAACTTATTTTTTTATTAGTTTTGTAAGCAAAAAACATTGAAACATATTATTTTTTTTATGTTTTTGTTTGCTTGTCATCTAGGGATAAAGTTGTGAATCACGATTTGTTGTATCCAATAACTGAAGATGAAAAAAAGATCTATGATGACGATGGTGTGGTGTGCATTCGCGGTCAGTTTGATCAGGAATGGATTGACCGTATACATAATGTATGCATTGCAAATGACATTACTCCCGGTGGACGTCGAGGCGAGCAAAATAATAAAAATGATCCCGGGCGATTTATTGCCGCTACTCATATGTCTCGAGACAATAAAAGTATAATGGAGTTTGTTAAATGTTCGCCAGCTGCAGAAATTGCTGCTCGTCTTATGAATCTGGATGAAGTCCGATTTTTCTATGATCAGCTTTTCGTTAAGGAACCTGGCACTTTAGCGCCGACCGCGTGGCATAACGATTTACCTTTTTGGCCGTTAAACGGCAATCATGTAGCTTCAGTATGGGTGGCGCTCACTGATATTCCAAGAGAGAACAGCGGTTTGGTTTACGTTGCTGGTTCACATAAATGGGATAATATGTATTATCCAGAGCCTGCAACTCCCAGCTCATTTGAATCTTTTATCGTGGATCCGGAGGTGAAAAAATTTGAGCGCTGTCCCATGTTTCACAAGCAATTTGAGAACCCCGATTATAGGTTTCTTAGCTGGGACATGAAAGCCGGTGACTGCTTGGTTCATCATCCGATGGCTGTTCATGGGTCGGGAAAGAATGCTTCGCTAACTGATCGTAGGGTTGCAATTTCAGTGCGATATTATGGAGGCGATATTACTTGGCACGGTCAGCGCACTAAATTTCAGGTACCGGGTGCTACAGATGATGCTTTTGCAAAAGGTATCATGCCTAAAAACGAAGAGATTTTTCCAATCATTTGGAAAAATTAATTATTTTTTTTAAAGCAAAAATTTCTATGAAAATACCGCAAGATAGAGCTGTTTTTTCTAAACCTTCCCATCATCCTGAAAATCGGGTAACATTTTGACGAAAATTAATTAACATAACATGATCTTAGTATAAATATTGCCAAGTTAATTTAACGAGGGGGAAATATGACCAAAAATAAATGTTCACCAATTTTAATAGGTTTAGCTGTTCTTGCTTCTATAATATTTTCTGGCCAACCTAAGGCAGGGTTTTATGATGGTAAGGATGTGACTGTAATTATCAATGCTGGCGCTGGCGGAGGTCTGACGCGTACTGGTCGATTGTTTACGACCCATATGAAAAAGCATCTGGGTAAAGGCGCCAATATGGTCATCAAAAACATTGCCGGTGCCGGCGGAGTCAAAGGGATGAATTATATGGCTGAAAAAGCCAAGCCCAATGGACTCACAGTATTATGGGGAACTTCTCAGCAAATGGCGCAGCTTTTGAAATTGCCTGGTGTGCGTTTTAATTTATCCAAAATAGCCGTTATCGGGGCGGGCGGTTCCTCCTATTTATCAATAGCCCGTTCGGATTTTAAGCCTGGCATTAAACTGGCCAGTGATCTGCTTAAGGTAAAGAAAATGATCGTTGGTGGACGTGGCACTTCTGATGGTTTGGGAATTTATGCCCGGCTGCCGCTCGATATTTTGAGAGTTAATTATCGTTACGTCCCTGGGTATCGTGGACAACCTAAATTAAATGCAGCGATCCGGGCCAAAGAAATTGGTTTGCTGACAACCGGTGGTATTGGCTATATTGTTTTTTACAAAGACACTATTTTGAAGTCAGGTGAAGCGACGGCGCTATACTATCACTCTGCTCTAGGGGCCGATGGAAAATTTTCTGACCCAGGTATTTATCCAAAAGACGTTAAGCATTTTTCTAAATACTATAAGGATACCCATGGTGGAAAATTGCCTACCGGTCCGCTTTGGGAAGCTTATAAATGGTTTTCAAAATTTAATTCTCGACCTTTTGGTATTTATGCACGAAAAGATAATTCACCCGAACACATTGCTGAATTACGGGCTGCCTTTAAGAAAACCTTGAGTGACCCAGCTTTTATAGCAGCTTGGACGAAAATGGTCAGAAGTGCCCCGGATTTTGGTGTCGGAGAGGAAGTTAGCTGGTTGTTGACTGATTTCGACAAAGTTAGTCCCGAAGCCCTTGCCGGGATGAAAAAACTTACGGCCCGGAAGAAAAAAGGTGGTAAGAAGAAATAGCCTTTATCAGTTAAAAGTAGTGTAATGTGAAAAACCCATGTTGCGCTGTTTTAAATTCTATATAAGTGCTTTTTTTGATAACGATTTTGTTACTTGCTATCGCTGAACTACGGAGCAGAGCGTAAGTTTGGACTAAATTATGATTGAAGCATTACTCGAAGGCTTGTCCTTAGTCTTTCAATGGCCCGCAATTGGTTTTTTATTTTTGGGCGTATTATTAGGAATTTGGCTCGGTGCCGTTCCAGGTCTCGGCGGAATTATCGGCTTGGTTCTGTTGTTGCCTTTTACCTTCGGTATGGAAACCGTCCCAGCTTTCGCTTTATTGTTAGGCATGTTCGCCGTCACTTCAACCAGTGACACGATCGCTTCGGTTATGTTGGGAATACCTGGAACAGCGGCATCACAAGCGACAATTCTAGATGGCTATCCTTTGGCACAGCAGGGGAAGGCGGCGCGGGCTTTTGGCGCAGCGTTTACGGTGTCGGCTTTTGGTGGTGTTTTTGGCGCAATTATTCTTGCCGTTTCTCTCCCGCTCATTCTGCCGATCATTAAGTCGTTTGCTTCTCCGGAATTGTTTGTTTTAGGCTTGTTGGGTCTTGCGATGGTGGGTTCTTTAAGCGGGGGATCCATTCTTAAGGGTCTTTCAGTTGCTTGTCTCGGAATTTTACTCTCGACCGTCGGCTACGGTGAAGCTGAATCTATTCCGCGTTATCATTTTGAAACCGAATACTTGTTAGATAATTTGCCTCTAATTCCAGTGGTACTCGGCTTGTTTGCTATCCCAGAAATCATGGAGCTGGCTATCCGAAATGTCTCTATTTCTCGTGTGCCAAAGGATCAGACGGTTGGCGGTGGCATGCTCGAAGGCGTTATAGATGTGTTTCGCCATTGGTGGTTGGCACTAAGATGTGCGGCGATTGGAACCTATGTCGGCATGCTACCTGGTTTAGGTGCCGCTATTGTCGATTGGGTGGCCTACGGCCATGCTGTGCAAAGTGCCAAAGATAAATCGCAATTTGGCTTTGGTGATATCCGGGGTGTGATTGCACCGGAGGCTGCCAATAATGCAACGCGCGGCGGCTCGCTAATTCCAACCGTTGCCTTTGGCATACCTGGAAGTCTCGGGACAGCCATTTTATTGGGCGCACTCCTGATCCAGGGTTTGAAGCCCGGCCCGGATATGTTGACTTCTGAATTACACATCACTTTCAGTATGGTCTGGACAATAGTTATCGCTAACATCGTTGCGGCTTGTCTTCTGATGATATGGAGCAGACAGGTTGCCAAAATAGCTTTCCTACCAGGCCATTTGATTGTTCCGGGTGTTATATTGTTTGTATTCCTAGGGGCTTGGCTTGGAGGGGCAGCTTTAGGAGATTGGATTTCATGCCTGACCTTTGGTATTATTGGTTTTATCATGAAACGCGGTGGCTGGCCACGTCCACCCCTTATCTTGGCTCTTATCCTTGGCAATATTATGGAGAACGCCTTTCAAATAAGTATGGTTGCCCATGATGGTTATGACTGGCTCTTTCGTCCTGTGGTTTTAGTTGTTCTCGCTCTGATCGCGCTTACCATATTTATGTCAGCTCGGGGAATTACCAAAAACAAGACAACCCAGAAAAAAGTAGAGACGGATGATCCGGCGAGCAAGGCCCGTCAGGAAGCGGCAGAAGGCGGCGCAAAAAATCCGATGATTTCGTTGCCTTTTTCTATTTTTCTTTTCGTTTTCTTTGTTTGGGCAGGTGTTCAGGCCTTCGGTTGGCCGGAGTCAGTCAATGAGTTCCCAATAATAGCGACAGTTCCTGGCGCCATTATGGTGTTTTCGGTATTACTATTTGAGGCTAAGGAATCCATCTATGAAGTTAAAATTCAGGGCGGGATTTCCAGCGCGTATAAAGTAGCCCTAGAAAAAGCTGTCGCCTACCGGGCCATTTTGTTCTTCGGTTATTTGCTGGCGATGATTATTGTCATGCTGGTTCTTGGCCAAAAATTCGCCATCCCGCTTTTCATATTTTTTTATCTCATAAGATGGGGCAGTTATAATTGGAGGATAGCGTTTGGTTATGCGGCTGGTGGTTGGGTGATGATGGTTGGCTTTTATGATCGCACACTGGATTTGCTATGGTACCCTTCATGGTTGGCAAATTGGTTGCCGGACTTATTGCCGACTTGGATGCCATCTTGGCTTTTTGTATAGAAAAGCCAGCAATATTGTATATTTTACTCCCTAATTTGTACTGTAATTCTAGTGTTCGCTATGTTTGTATGTGGCTTGTATTATCTTCTAATTTGATTTTTCCATTGCAGACGGTAACGAAACTATCATACATTTGCTTTGAAACTAGAGGGTGAAGTGATGTCTAACGATAAACAAGTTATTAGAACACAGGAATTACCCATTTTGGATATTGGCGATTTCTTGCGTGGAAATGAATATAATTTGGACTCTTTAGCAGATCAACTTCGCGATGCGGTAGAAAAATTCGGTTTTTTCTTCATAAGAAACCATGGGGTTTCGGAAGAACTGATTAAAAATGTTTTTGATCAGAATGAAAGATGGCATGCAAAACCGATGGAAGAAAAGGCCGCTATTTCAATAAACGATCACCAAAGAGGTTACATCCGTCCAAAGGCAACTTTGATCAAGCACTCCACGTATAATGAAAATACAAATCTTGATACCAATGAGACAACTGTCTTTGCTACGGATTATGGAGTAGATAACGTTTTTCGTAAGCAAGGTAAAAGGTTTTATGGAGAGAATCAATGGCCCGATAATTTGCCTGGTTTTAAGAAGGTTGTGCAAGAATATATGGAAGTGATGACTAATCTAGGTAAGTCGATTTTACCAATTTGGGCGAAGGCACTGAAATTAGAAAGAGATTTTTTTGCGCCGTATTTTGAAAATAATCATACCTATTTTCGTATGTCGCATTACCCGCCGGTTCCCAATCTTGGTAAAAACGAGTTCGGGATAGGACCCCATGCGGATACGGGTTTTATGACCTTCCTCCCTCAAGCTGCCGTTGATGGACTTGAAATTCTTGATTTGGATGATCAATGGTTTAGGCCCCCACGAATGGAGGATTGTATTCTGGTAAATACTGGTCAATTTCTAGAGCGATGGAGTAACGAAAAGTTTAGAGCGTCGCCTCATCGAGTCATTCCACCTAAGGACAGGCATCGCTATTCAATTGCTTTGTTTGTTAATACTTCTCTAGATTCAGTTTGTGAATGCCTTCCAAGTTGCCACGATGCTACTAATCCACCAAAATATCCTACCGAGACTTACTGGGATTTTTATAACTGGTATATGATAAATTCTTATCCACATTATAGCGAATTTGGGGAACAGGAAACGGCTTAATTAAGAACAAGGGTTTCACTGATTTGCGTTTAATCGGTTATGAAGTTAGAAATAAATTTGATTAATGGTGACGCTTCAGAGCGGCCTCATTAACTAAATACGCTGCGGCATTTATACTTAAGGCAAGGCATAGCAGGATAATACCAAGACCAAGTGCCAAGGCAAGATCTCCTTTACTAGTCTCAAGTGCAATTGCCGTGGTCATTACGCGTGTTACATGGTCTATATTGCCCCCAACTATCATAACTGCGCCAACTTCTGCACTCGCGCGTCCAAAGCCAGCCAAAATAGTAGTTATTAGTCCAAATCTATTATCCCATAATAGAGTTAGGATAATGTTGAAAGGGCCCGTGCCTAGAGATTGTAATTGCTCGGAATATTCTTCCCATAGCATCGACGTTGATTGTCGGGTTAAGGCCGCAATAATTGGCATGATCAGAAGTGTTTGAGCAATAATCATAGCGCTTGGAGTATATAATAGTCCAAGTGTTCCTAAGGGGCCTGATCGTGATAAAATAAGGTAGACTAAAAGCCCCACAACGACGGGAGGTAATCCCATCAGGGCATTTAACAATACAACCAATGTTGCATGTCCAGGGAACCTAAAAACGGCAAGTGCGGCCCCAAGTGGCAGGCCAATCACACTCGCAGCGATTACAGCAGTAATACTAACGCGCAATGACAGGCCGACTATTTCTACTAAACCGCTTTCAAAGTTTAAGATAAGCGTTAAAGCGGCAGAAAAAGCATCACTCATATCAGACATTTTATATAATCAACCAGTTTCATATTTATTCAAAACTCTGCAATTACGATTTTTTTCCTCAGCTAATTATTAGGACACTAAACTTCAGATAATGTTTTTGGCAAGGTCAATTATTGTTGAAAGAAAAAACAATTAGTTGCGATATTGTTTTCGGATTATTTCTTGGGCCCTGACAATTTCTTCATCTGTTAGTAATTCGAGAAGTTCGTCTCTGAATTTTATCAGATTATCGCGATCGGAACCGTATATTCTTGCAGATGCTAAAGAAATATGCACGAAAGCCATCATTTTGTCTTGTGGCACTCCGATACCTTCATTGAAGCTATTCGCCATTTGAATATGGGCGTACGAATTATCTAGTTTGGCGTGTTTTTTTATTATTTCAACAAAAGCGTTAATATTAGATTCCGAGGTGCGTACAGATTTAATAATTTCAACAATTTGATCAATCGTAGTATTATCAAGCTTATCTGCTAGGTCAATTACTCGAGCGCCAGTTTCGTAGTCGTTATTTTCTAATAAGACCCTGCCCAAAATTCTGGCGGCTTCGCTGTTTCCTTGATCTACTAAAGTTCGCAAAACTAAAGATACACTTTCAATATAGGTGATACTCCAATCAAGTGTGATCAGTTGAAGCAAAGCTGTTGCACTTTCGGTATCGGTCAGAGCTCTGTTTGTTAACCATACCACGATTGGGTTTTCATCTTCCTGTTTCGTTTGAAAAGCTAATCGAGTGGTGAGGTTAGTTTGAGCCGCTTTATGCCCTAGGGCTGCAGCTCGAATAAGATACTTGAAACTTAAATCTTCATTTGGGCGGGTATAACGCAGGCCAATGCGATATATTTCACCAAGAAAATAAGATGCTTCGGTCTCAGCTCCAAGGTGACTTTGGTGACTATTAGCAAGTTCACTCAAATAATTTATGGCTCGCTGCGCTTGGTCTTTATCGCTAGTTATGTTGCTCAGCCAAGTGGCCGCAATTTCCAGTTTTGCCCAGCTATTCCCTGATTCTGCATTTTTTTGCAGATAAAACTGATGTGATAGACTTTTTGTTGCTCGTTTTTCTAGGGTTTGTAGAAAGTGATTGGTCTCTTTTTCTAAGAGGTCTTCCACATTTGAAATGTTTTGTTTGGAGATTTCAGTTCTTACGGAGTTAGCGTTTTTATCATTATTTGATTTATAAATTACTGCTTGGGATGAAGTGTTTTCTTCGAGATTTTGGTCAAGTTTTAGTTTGATTTCTTCTGTAATTTCGGGAACCAATTGAGATTTTGGAGATCCAAATATAGAACTAGTTGCACGTAAAATTTCTGGTTCAACGGTCTTCGATGGGTCACTATTTATACTGGTAATATTATTTTTATTCTTGCTTGAGGTTGGTATGTTTTGAGATTGATGAGGATCGGACTTGTATAACCAGCTATCCAGTACTCCTGAGTTAATATTTTTTGTGTCATTTGACGGTACATCTTTTTCTTGTGTTTCGTTCAATTGGAATGATTTGCTTGGATTTTTAAGGCTATTCACCCTCCATTTATAAATGGTTTCAAGTTTGTTCAACCAAAGGGAATAATTATTTGAGTAAGGCGGATCTTCATCAGAAAATTTATTTTTCTGCGGCGTTCCCTTGATGATTGCCGCCTTAATTAATATCCAACTTCCGATAAGGAATGTGACATAACCTAATGCCATAATCCTTTGTTTATCATAATTAATAGCTGTTAATAGAATGATGGTTGAGGCCGGTATAAAAAAAATGAACTGTATCCAACTCGATTGGTTAAGGTCGTGTAGGCGTTTTGAAAGTCCCGCTATTATGATCCAGGTTATAAGTGAATATCCAAAAAAAAGAACAATATTATTCGCAATATTTATTTTTTCTAATGTGTAAAGTGCAGTGAGGATTGTACAAGTAGGCACAATAGTCCAAAGCCAAAATAATTTTCGACCAATTCTTCCTTTCAAAGAGAACAATAAATTGATGGGTGTCATTTTAAATATTCGTTGTTAATCTCTTCGCACAAGACCTGATATTCCCTAATTTTTTTGTATATTTTTAAGTATGAATTTATCAAACACTCATACAAACTACCAGTCATTGAATTTAATATCGGGAAATAAATTGCCTTTAGCAAATGTATCGATATTCTATGTTTTCTTGAAACAATTGGTCTTGTGAAAATTTTATGTCATCCAATTTATCTACAGTCCCCAATACACCTGTAAAGGCCTGCACTATTTTATTAACTCGAGACAATGTGGCCGGGATAGAAGTGTTTATGGTAAAGCGCAACCAAAAAATTGATTTTGCCTATGGAGCCCTTGTTTTTCCAGGAGGAAAACTGGATGTCCAAGACAGCGATCCTGAGCTAATAAAGTTTTGTTCAGGAGAAGGTTTAAGCATCGAAGAACCGGCCGCACGTATTTGTGGCATTAGAGAAACATTTGAGGAGGCAGGTATTTTGTTAGCTAGAGATGCTAACACCGGCAAAATGATTAGTGGTGAACGTTGTGCGGAACTTGCTTTGTCGTATCGTGAACTTTTGCATACAGGTTCATTGACATTATTAGAAATCTTGAAAAAGGAAAATTTGAAACTTGCTTGCGATAAGCTCACCTTATTTGCACGATGGATTACACCTAAATCATTTTCTCGTCGGTTTGATGCATTTTTCTACCTGGCTGAATCCCCAGTCGATTATATAGCCTCACATGATAATACTGAATCAGTGAACTCCTTTTGGAAAGCGCCTTCCGATGTTATTAAGGATGCAGATGAAGGTCGTGCGACAGTTGTCTTTGCTACCCGAATGAACCTTTATAAACTTTCTCAACATGATAACGTGATGTCTCTAATTGAAGTAACAAAAACAGAAGAAATCGTTACAGTGGAACCTGTTTTATCAAAAAAGGGTGATGACGTAACTTATACTATACCAATTGAAGCGGGGTATGGGATTACCCAATTTACTGAGTACGGTGGTCCAAGTTTAAAAATAAAAAGTCAAAGATAGTGTTATGTATTTGCGTTGTTTTTAGTGCAATTTGTTTTTGACCTAACTCATATGATTTCTAGCAGAGGGCTAGTTTCGATGAAAATATATGGAAATGTTGTATAAAAAAAGCTCAAACAAATGAAAATACTAATTATCATTTTTATTAGCTTCAGCTTCAACATAGAAACTTCAGCGCACGATGGAGGATTGAATAAAAATGGTTGTCATAAGAACAGAAAGAATGGTGATTATCACTGTCATCAGCGACCCTCATTTTCACAACAGGAAGTATTCACAGGTATACCCAAAATAACAGATGGGGACACTCTCAAGATAGGGAGAACCCGTATTCGATTGCATGGAATTGATGCTCCAGAATCAAATCAGTTTTGTAGTTTTGAAGGTAGGGAATGGCGTTGTGGATGGGAATCGACAAATGCTCTTGCTAATATTATTGGTAAGCACTGGGTGACTTGCATAAAAAGAGATGAGGATCGATTTGGCCGGGTTATCGCGGTATGCAAGGCTGGGCCGATAAATATAAATGAATGGATGGTAAGTAATGGTTGGGCGGTGGCTTATCGGCGTTATTCATTGGATTACGTTTTTGCAGAGAAAAAATCGAAAGCTGCTGGTAAGGGGCTGTGGCGAGGAAAATTTATAATGCCATGGGATTGGCGCCGCTCGCGTTAGGAGGTTTCTTTTTTGTTGTTTCATGAAGCAAAATTTTAAAAGGCTTGATTATTTAAGAATTTGCTTGAAGGAAAGTGTGTTTTAAAATAATCCGTGACAATCAGGAGTCCTATTGATAAAGACACGCCAGAATGATTTATTCTATTTGAAAGCATACTTAACCGCACTGTAGGATAGAAAAAACCAAATACTAATCATATTTGTATATCGGGGAGTGGCGCAGTCTGGTAGCGCACCTGGTTTGGGACCAGGGGGCCGGAGG
>CAZXGI010000066.1:9759-12707 GCA_964639965.1 uncultured Rhodospirillaceae bacterium | reverse complement strand
CGTTTTTTCAGTCTATCCAATGTCGAGATATGTGCCGCAACTATTTTCTTTACCAAGTCAGAAGACATTTTTTTATGAACGACGTCCGTAAAGGCAGTGCCTAGACCGCGAAGTTTATTATCTTCGGATATGAGTGTTATTTGCTTTTCGTAACCCATGTCTTTTCGGTCGACAATTATTGGAATGTTGCCAGGTACGCCGAACATTTTCTTGGCTAGTTCGCTTTCCATCGCTGCTTTAGGTAAAGAATATACATTAACTTTACCTGCTGCAGTCATGGTGGTTGGATAGGGGTGAGGCCAGGTTGAAGGCAATATGAAACCATCGACCGATCCATCAACCAACGTGGTCATCAATTGACCCCAGTTTTGCTGAACGCCTTTGTAGTCTTTTCCGTCTTTTAAGCCAGCCGCCAATATACCGACAGCACGTGCATTATTAAGTGCGGCGCCGCGGGGAGGACCGTTCCATATGGTCTTGCCTTTAAAATCCTTCCAGCTTTTCCAACCCTTGTTTGCATATGCAAATCCATAAAAACCGCCAGCGTTATATGTCCATAGGGCTCGAAGGTTTGCTGCCAATTCGGCACCTTTTTTCTTTCCTATCTTACCGTAAGGGCCCACGCCGCGCGAAAGAAGAAACGGTAAGATAATAGGAGCGGAGGCAAGATCGGTTTTACCTTGAGCAACATTGCGTACCGAGTTGGTGAGGGTTTGGCCTTGTTGGACCTGAAGATTAGCGATTTTCTTTTCAGCTAGAACATCGGCCATATGCCCCATCACATTGCCGGGTACTCCAGTTGGTCCTGCTGTCTCCGCTGACATATTTACCTGAGCCTGAGCAGTAGTCGTAAAGGCACCGATAAAAAATAACGCGGAAATTTGTGTTAGATATTTTTTCATAATTACTCCCTTTTAAATATTAAGCAGAAATACTTTTGGCTACTTTCTTATCCGGCAGGCTGATCCTATCCGGATATTATTTTATTCAAACCTACTCGCATCGCTGCACGATAAAATCGTACGGTACGGCATAGTCTACGAATAGAACCTAACTGTCAATTTCTTGAATTATTCTTTCTGGTTTTATTAGAGTCTATTATTGCGGATCTATTGGTACGGGACTTTGTCCTAATAAATCTTCGAGATATTGTGCTGCTGAAAGCAGGGTCTCTTCGCCTCTGTTCGGACCGATGATTTGGAGACCTATTGGGAGGCCTTCGCTATTTTTGCCGGCTGGTAATGACATGGATGGGCATGACGCTAAGGTAGCGAGAAATGCAATGCCTAACCAATCGACATATTTAGTGAATTTGTGCCCTCCACAACTTTCAACATACCGGTTTCCCACTGGAAAAGGGGGTACAATCGTGGAAGGAGCCAGAAGGAGATCATATTCTTCAAAAAACCTAGCCATGGTGTTAAATATTTTACCTCGGGCTATTTCTCCTTCTCTAACGTTTTTGGAAGTCATGTTTAAACCTTCTTTAATATTTTCGACCAATTCGGGCATTAATTTTGTTTGGTCGTGTTCGAGCAGATCGCCCATCAATGAGGCAAAGAGATTAGAGCGGAGGGTCCAGAATGTTTCTAATACATTTTCAACATCGGGATCTATTTCCTCGACAACAACACCCTGGTCTTGAAGTTTAATCGCAGCTTTTTTGCATATTTCGGCAACTTCAGTTTCAACTGGCATATAGCCGAGATTTGAGCTGAATGCTACTTTTTGTGGTTTTTCTCTTGCCTGGCTCGCCGTAAAAAAATTTCGTTTGGGCGAAGGCGTTGACAAAGGAGAAAATGGAGTTTGACCGGTCATCGTATCGAGAAACAAAGAAATGTCAGCAACATTGCGTGCCATCGGACCTTGAACGCCTAAATTTTGGAACGGCAGTAATGTATTCACGGCTTGGATACGTCCTGGAGAGGGGCGGAGACCAACAATCCCGCAAAAACTTGCTGGGTTACGCAAAGATCCACCCAGATCGGACCCGTGAGCCAGCCAAGCTGTTCCAGATGCTAGGGCTGCGGCGGCACCCCCAGAAGAACCTGCTACTGATTTTTTTGAATCCCATGGATTTAGAGTAGCTCCAAATACGTCATTAAAGGTATTCCCGCCTGCACCAAATTCAGGTGTATTAGACTTGGCATAGATAATACCGCCTTGTTCTTCGATCGCTTCAACCAGCGGGTCAGATTCTTGGGCAATGTTATTTTCAAATAACATGGATCCCGAGGTGAAACGAACATTTGCAACAGGCGTTAGGTCTTTAATGGCGACGGGTAGTCCGGCTAAAATCCCCCGTTTGTTGATTGGCTTTTCCATCAGTTTTTTAGCATGTGTTCTTGCCCGATCGAAGCATCTTATTGGCAGGGCATTGACTTTCTTATCAATCTTATCGATACGCTTCTCTAAGGCTTCCAAAAGATCCAGTGGGGTTACTTGATCCTTTTTTAATAGCTCTACTATTTCTACTGCAGTTTTTTGAATTAATGACATGCTATTCTTTCGGTGCTTAATTGGTAGTTAGGAAGAGCCAAAACTTGTAGCATTCAAGCCTATTTGTTGCTGGTAGGTATTTTGGGTAAAATTTTCTCCGCGCGCTTTATAGAAATTTCTTGATGAGGTGGCAATAAATCCGGTGTATCGCCTGAAGGAGCAGAAAATGGTGGCGTGGAAAAGGGGTCTATCACTTCGGTCGATATTCCAGACATAGTCTCAAGAACAGCTAAACAATGAAACGGAACCAGGTGAGGCGAATATCCACCCTCGTGGGTCATGATGAGTTTCCCGCCACACAATTCCTGGGCAGCTGCCATAATTCGCTCAGTAAGCTGGCGAAACGAATGGCTGGTCAGCATCATGCGCCCCAAAGGGTCATGAAAACCGGCGTCAAAGCCACAAGGTACGATTATTAATTGCGGACGATATCGCTCGAGAGCTGGAAG
>CAZXGI010000066.1:7092-9659 GCA_964639965.1 uncultured Rhodospirillaceae bacterium | reverse complement strand
CAGCTTCATCTAATGCATATTTCCCAGCCAGTGCAGCATTTGCAAATACGCAAAAGCCCATGGCTTCTTCTGGCTCAGCATGATGACCCGGTGGTCGAATTAAAGCGTATGCATTATCTACTTTACCTTCGAGAACAGATTTTACAGCAGTGATTGAGGCACCGGCTGCTACTAATGCTATCTCGATTCCATTTTTTCCAATTTGAGTGGCCCCAAAACGTTTGGCCAAATTTCCGCCGTCGGCATCGCTGATTTTTTGCACTTGGTCAAGATAATCTGAAGTGTGTACTCGAAGGATATCTGTTTCGGTAGCTTGGCTACATTTAATTTGGTTTAAAGAATTGGTGAGACCTGAAGCATCAAGTAGGTTTTTAATCCGTCGTTTTCCATTTGCATTTTCTAAGCTGGGAAGGGGTTCAACCCAAGGGTTACCTTCTAGGGGACCAATATATTGCCCAGCATTATGCCACATGCAGCGTTCATCCCAAATCAGTCCTGTAGCCATATTCAATTCTCTCAAGTTGCAGCGAGATTACCAAATGAGAACAATAACTTATTGATGTGTTATTTTTTATAAATAAAATAGATGTTTAAGCAACAGCTATTTTATTTTGTACAATTAATCTGAATAATTAAGTAAAGTTTAAACGCCTTTTAAAATTTATAGAAACGAACCAAGTGACAACTCTATCGCCCAATCATAATCAATTGCTTTTGATCCTAATCACGTCTTCGGGTGAGCCTCGTGAATTGACTTCGATTAGAAACGAGCAACTAGAAAAACTAGCTATAAAGCTAAATCCCACTTTTCAAAAATTAAAATTATAAATACAAAAATTGAGGAGTTAACGCAATTAGATTTGCCGATAACTGGTTGGGTCTTTTATCTGATGCCTGGGGAAATACCGCTGCCAAATTTGGTCGACATGGCTGCCGTTGGTTTGCAGAACTATGAGGCAATATGGGGAGGGGTTTTAATACAGAATGAAGAAACCAATGTGTTAGAGCATCTTGAAGGCACTATGTTTGGATGCACTGACTTACCTAAATTAATTTTTAGGAACCCGGAAAAATGGTTGGCGAGTAGCTTTTTTATTAGAGCCGACAAAATACATTTAGCGACAGAAAAAAATTTTCTGGAACTCAACTTTCAGTTGGAAATGTGGAGTAACCATAGGTGTATAAAACTAGGAGTTCCATTTGTTATACAAAATAATGACCGCGATTTTGAGATTTACTGGATGACAATTCTGGATTATTTTCGCGAAAATTTAATCGTAAAGAGATTTAAGTTTGATGATCAGGATTTGGTTTTTCGGATAGCCTATTGGAACCCATTCATAGAAAGCAAGTTAGTTTCAGGACAATTGTCAGAAGATAGCCAGCTTTTAGCCTTAAAAAAGATAGTAAAACCAGAAGCTACTATAGTTGATATAGGTGCTAATATTGGCCAGCATACGATTTTCTTTGCTAAGAATTTGATGGCAAAAAAAGTAATCCCAATTGAACCGAACCCCGATTTCTCTAACGTAATTAAAGAAAATATGGCTTTAAATAACACTAAGAATATAGATATTTCTTTTTTGAATTATTGTGTTGGGGATGTTAGGGAAAAATGTAAAATTACCGGATCGAATTCAGATCCTCAGAATATGACACTGGAATACAATAATACTGGCGACATTCCAGTATATCCCCTGGATGATTTAATCGAAGACGTTGTGGATCTTATCAAAATTGATGTTGACGAACATGAACTCAAAGTGCTTCGAGGAATGACAAATATTCTTGGAACCGATAGACCTATTTTAGCTATTGAAGTGGTCCACGAAAACCTTGTTGAATTTTTAGACTTTATGGCCGAATTTGATTATAAAATTGACCAAATATTTTCAAATCCCCAATATACTGACATCCTAGCAATCCCTCGTTAAATAATTTTTGGAATTAGATTTTGCCTACTAAATCTAAGGAGGGTGCGAGTGTAGATCCACCCTCTTTCCATTTGGCCGGACACACTTCACCTGGGTGTTCTCTCGTATATTGAGCGGCTTTTACCTTGCGTATTAAGTCATCTGCATCTCTGCCTACCCCTTCACAAGTGATGTCCATTGCTTTTATCTTCCCGTCTGGATCGACGATGAAAGTACCCCTCTCAGATCTTCCCTCGTTTTCCCTTAGGATTTGGAAATTCCTTGAAATTTCAAAGGTATTGTCGCTGATCATGGTATATTGAATCTTGCGGATAGTATCTGAAGAGTCGTACCAAGCCTTATGGCAGAAATGACTATCTGTTGAGACGGCAAATATCTCAACATTCAAAGATTGGAATTCTTCGTAGTTGTCGGCTAGGTCGCCTAATTCTGTAGGGCAAACGTAGGTGAAATCTGCTGGATAAAAGAAAAATACGCACCATTTTCCGCTGAGGTCATCGCTGTTAACGGTTATAAAATCTTCTTCACCTGTTTTAAATGCGGTAGCTGTAAATGGCTTGATTTGTGTGTCGATTAAAAGCATTTTTGAACCTTTATTTTATTAGATTACGTTTATCTATATGTATATATATT
>CAZXGI010000066.1:0-6992 GCA_964639965.1 uncultured Rhodospirillaceae bacterium | reverse complement strand
ATAGCGATATAGATGAACATGAAAATTCCATAACTAAAGTATTCGATTAGGAATCCAGATGCCAGTAAACCTAATGGAACTCCATAAATTGCAAGAACTCTGACACCCATTACGCGACCACGAACAAGCTCATCTGCAAAGCCTAACAAAGAGACTGCCATTGATGTCATAGCAAAACTATGTGCAATGCCAACAAAAAATAATACTATCAATCCATTTGTTTTTGATTCTACTGAAGAGAAAATTGCTAGCATAATATACCAAGAAATTAAATTAATGAGCATTAATTTAGTGGAGTATTTTTGACTAGGTGTGGCTGCGAGAATAAGAGCTCCTGCAACGGCGCCGAATGAAAACATTGCCAAAAGTTGGCCAAGACCGTTCTCATCTAATGATAGTACTTCTTTTGCTACATATGGCATCAATCCGTGTGTTACAGGAAATGCGGTTAAATTAGCGAGAAAAGCTAGACACATGATTGCTAACACAGGGCCATTATTCCATATATAAGATAAACCCTCCTTTAATTCGCTATGCAAAGTGGTTTCAGGTTCAGATCTTTTCTTGTTAAAGAAACTATCTTTTCTTGGGTGAGCTTGAGATACACCAAAAGTCAGAAAGAGGCTTATAAAATAAATAATTACAACAAAAACATAGGCCCGTCCAAGGCCAATCCAGGAAAATAAACCTGCACCCACCAGTGCCCCAAAAATTCTAGCCGAGTCCTGCGATATTCTAGAAAAACTGGTCGCTTTCATGAATAGTTCTCTCGGCATCGAATCTCCAATCAAGGAATTCCTTAGAACAATTTCAGAGGGTTGAACCAAACCCGATAAGGTTGCTAACGCAAATACCAGATATGTTGATAGTACACCCAAATAATCAAAGAGCGTTATAAATGATGCAAAAACTAAGGTTAGGAGCCGCATTATGCACATTATCCGGCGGCTCCCCCATCGATCCCCAGCAACTCCAAACCATGGGGACAAAAGTGCACCTAAAAACCTTAGAGCGCCAAAAGCCGTGAGGAGTAGAACAGATTCCGTTGTAGTAAAGATATACCAACCAAGGATTAAGGCTTCCATTTCAAAACCCCAAGAAGCTAGTAAATCTGCGGGCCACTGGAAACGAAAACTTTTAATTTTAAAAGGTTCCGAGATTTTTAAGTTTATTGGGATTTTTAATTTCATAGGCAAGCAAGCGAAGTGAGGGTTGGATTGACAAGACTAAATTAGAAGCCCACTGAGATCGGAAATTAAAATTTAATCGAATTTATTCAAATCAAAAAATGTTAAGTCGCCGGGGTGCCTGCTATCCCTGTCCGCATGTCTTTGCAGGTAAAAAATCTGCAATCTTCTTCCGGTGATACTGAGACTGAGTGAACCGTATTTGCGGGGAAATAAATTAATCCGCCAGGACCCGCTGAAGACTTCTGTCCGTCTACCGTAACTTCTAGATTTCCCTGCAAAATGTATACCCACTGTTCATTAGCGTGAAAATGAGGATCTGAACCCTGTCCAGCCGGCAGGGTCATCAAACCCACTTGTGTTAATTCTCCTTCAACAACCGGTCCAAAAGTTTCAGCATATCCCGGCCCTGCCATTAATCCCTCGAGTTGATCAAACTCAAATATGTATTCTCCATCTCCTGCTTTGTATGCTCCTTCTGTTTTGGTTTTTTTCATTTTGGGCTCCGTTAGTTTGCATTATGATAACTGTTAAGATGTCGATGTTTTCTCAGCCAGGTTTATTTGTATTATAGGAATCTATTTTATACGTGTTGTGATGCCATATCTTTACCATATCTTACTCGAAATAACATGGTTCGTTTTTGGCCGTTGATATATTCATGTAATTCGCCTGGGGGATGAACGACAAAAGACCCTGGGAAAACGTCGACCGTTCGATCTTTAGTTCTCATTTTCCCGCCACCTTGGTAACAAAAATAAATTTCAGTTGCTTCTGGGTGGAAGTGATTAGGACTTTTTTGTCCTGGTTCCCAACAGGCGATTGTCACATCGCCGCCTGAAACGACTTGTAAAATCTTTTCAACGTGCTTTTTTGAGCTAAATTCTTTTTCGCCTTCAAGATCAAATACATACATATTTCATTTTCACCCTCTTTTTGATTGCTATATTATATATTCTATATATTGGAGAAACCTTTTTAAATGAAAATTCAAAAAAGTTAATTTGAACGCTACCTTAACCTTTTTACCAGATTTATTTTTCTTGCGGATAAAGTTGCGATTTATATTTCATGTCGCAACAGAAAATATATGGAAATTAAGGGCAGGCGTCTAGATTACACCGATCGCATCAACTTGAAAAAGTGTCGACGCGTCTTCAATTGTTTCTAACTGCATAAAGGTGCATGCAGGAGGATTAGTGATCAATTTAGGGGCGTATTGTTGGTAATACTCTATTTCAATCCGGCGCATTATCTCGTAGTCGTTTGTATTAGTCAGCATCATGTTCGTTTTGATAACTTTATTGAGCGTCGTACCAGCCTGCTTGCAAGCCAGGCGAAGCTTATCTAAACCTTCTTTTATCTGATTTTCTAATGATCCAGAGCCGTGACATGCCGAATAATAGATTAATTGGCCTACCTGAACGCTAGCTGATCGGTGAACAACACCATCATAAAATTTAATTGGCCAACCAATTTTGTTGTCCTTAGCAAGGCCGAAAGCCTCAATTTCGACCAAAAATTCCTTTCTAGGTAGTTCGGAGACGATAAAGGTCGTACTAGCGGGGGGTCTGTCGGCAAGTTTTGGGGCCCGGTTCCTGAAATAATCTTTTTCAATTTGGCGATAAGTGTCCAAAAGAGATGCATCTTTGATGAAAATATTGGTTTTTGCGACCGTTTCCCACGATCCACCGGTTTCTTCCATACCAATACGAACCTTTTCAAGACAAATTAAAGCCTGTTCGGTAAAGTCCATGGTTTCAACTTTAATGGTGTTATGATCAAGAGCCTGACAACCGGACACAAGGACCAGTTGGCCTACAACTTGAGTCCGAGCAAATTTAGCATGTTCCTTAGATACGTGTGGATAGGCAAGTTCCTTACCACCCCAGAATTCGGGGTAATAGGTAACCTCCCAATTCTTTGTTTCCCGATTGATGGCTGCGGTAACTTCATATTCTAGTTTAAACTCGGGCTGGGCGAGACCCGGGTATACCATCAGTGTTGCCGCTGGTGGTTTTCGTATTAGGGCTGGCGCATAGAGTTCATAATACTCCGTTTCGGCTTTTCGGTATTTACCATATGTGGAAAGATCTCGAATGAGCGAGAACGTTTTTACAATATTCTCCATGGAACTACCTGCCGTTTCCAGAGCACTACGCGTGTTGTCTAGGGCTTGGGTAACTTGCTCGGTAATAGTTTCAGGTGTCGGTTTGCCGGTCTTTGTATCCTTGCCGACACACCCTGAGACCATCACTAAATTGCCAACCACGACACTCTCGGAAAATTTAGCGTGTTCCTTCGGTACGTTAGGATAGCAAAGTTTTTTGTTGCCCCAAAAGGCAGGGTGGTGGATAACAGGCCAATCTGCAACCATCAATTGTTTCCTTAGGTTAAGTTTAGGCAATAGTAGCAGTAGGCTAAGTAGTTGTCTAAATTATTGCGATTAGCTAAGTGGACACGGAAGAAAGTTTTTAAGGACAGTTAATGTTAAAATTATATCATCAATGGACATCTGCTAATTGATGCTAATTAAGTAAATGGGCAACAAAAATATTTTTCTGTGTTATCTTTTAGGTCTTTTGTTCTTGCCGGGAGGTGTAAAGGCAACAGATTTTAAGTTTTCAAGATTGGTGAACGGCCTCAATAATCCATGGAGTTTGTCCTTCATAAACAAGTCAAGTGTCTTGATTACAGAGAAGGCGGGTAATCTCCTTCTTGTGAATCTCAAAAATGGTTCTAAGAAACCTATAGGCCACAACCTATCTGTTATAGAAGATGGCCAAGGTGGACTTTTAGACGTTCTTTATCAAAATAAAACTGTGTACGTATCATATGCTGAAAACAGGGGGGCGGGGAGATCTAGTACTTCGATAGCAGCAGGATCTTACAATGGGGTTCAGATAAATTTTAACAACATCTTCAGAGCTAACCCTCCTATAAATTCTGGATACCATTTTGGATCTAGGTTGGTTATTAAGGAAAATTATCTATATGCAAGTATAGGTGAGAGGGGTAAGGGTATGATAGCTCAAGACCCAACCAAACACCCTGGAAGTATTATTAGGATAAAATTAGATGGTTCTCTTCCAGAGGATAATCCATATTTTGAAGGTAAAAAAAGTTGGCAACCTGAGATATTTCAGATTGGCGTAAGGAATCCGCAAGGTATGGCGCTTTCGCCCTTTGATGGTGACATCTATATGAGTAATCATGGAGCAAGAGGCGGTGATTGGTTCGGACGCGTTGTAAAATCTGGGAATTATGGCTGGAAAATATTGGGTTGGGGTGGGAGAAACTACTGGGGCACAAGTATTGGGCCAAAATGGAAACCGGGTTTTACCAAGGCCATTCGCTATTGGGTTCCTTCTATAGCAGTGAGTGCAATCGTGATTTATGATGGGAAAGAGTTTTCCGATTGGCGTGGCCAGGCCCTAATTTCTTCTTTGAAAGATGAATCGCTGCGACGTTTAAGATTTAACAAACAAGGGCTTGTCCATGAGGAAGTCATTTTTAAGGGCAACATTGGTAGGATCCGCGATATTAAAATTGAGAAATCAACTGGCAAGTTATTCCTTTTATCGGATGGGGGGAAGTTATGGCGCCTAGAGCAAAAGAAACACTAGTTGTAGACTTGAATATCAGTCGGAAAGTAAGTTCTGGGATCTGTCTCTTTTCGCTTGATTCAACAAATTGTTCTTGAGTTATAATGCTAGTTCTTAATACTTATTGACGGTGTTATATTTCATCCATAGGGTCGAAAATTACATTCTGTTAACAGAAAGCTTTTAGATGTCAATTTCATGGCGTTCTCCTTTTCTTGTAATTGCGGCTGGTTGTTTAATTGCTATGATAGGTTTTGGCACGCGCTCTATTTTCGGCTTTTTCTTAGAACCCATGACCGATGCCAACAATTGGAGCAGGGAAGCATATAGCCTCGCAATGGCTATCCAAAATTTACTCTGGGGGCTAACGGTCCCAATTGCTGGTGCTATTGCCGATAAATATGGTCCCATGCGAGTGTTAATGGTTGGTTCAGTTCTTTATGCCCTTGGCATTTTTGGGATGGCAGGCTCTCAAGGTGTTATGAGTTTATACTTGTTTGGTGGGCTGTTGGTAGGCATAGGAGTTGCTTTCACGTCGTTCTCTATCGCAATGGCTGCCATTGCTCGTGTGGTTAGTCCAGACCGAAGATCACTTGCACTAGGACTGGGTACAGCAGCCAGTTCGGTAGGTCAGATGGTTTTTTCACCATTGGCATTACATTGGATTTATTCGCATGGCTGGCATGACGCGCTTTATGTTCACGCATTTGTGGTTTTATTAATTCTCCCACTAGCTTTCATCTTGCCGTCAGATACTCAAGCAAAGGGGGAAGTTCAAAGTGACCAAAGCCTGAAAGAAGCTCTATATGAAGCCAAGAGACATTACGGATTTGTTCTATTAACCATCGGCTTTTTTGTTTGTGGATTTCAGCTTGGCTTTATCACGATTCATTTACCCCCTTATGTCAGTGATCTGGGCCTGGATCCGGAAGTTGCAGTGGTAGGCTTAGCGTTGATCGGGGGGTTTAATATTGTTGGTTCACTCTTATCCGGTGTGGCAGGGCAACGCTGGAGCAAAAAGAAAAGCTTAAGCTTTATATATCTAACCAGAGGATTGTTAATTCTAGGTTTGTTGTTGTTACCAAAAACGGAGTTAACACTCTATGCTTTTTCAGCATCAATGGGATTGCTCTGGTTGTCAACGGTGCCACTTACTTCAGGCATAATTGCTCAAGTTTTTGGTCTACGTTATATGGCAACTTTGTTCGGAATTGTTTTTTTGAGTCATCAGCTTGGAAGCTTTTTGGGAATTTGGCTGGGGGGACTTCTTTTTGATGGAACTGGTTCATATGATGTGGTGTGGTGGTTAGGTGCAGCTCTAGGTCTTGCCGCTGCATTGGTCCATTGGCCAATTAATGAGAATCCTTTGCAACGTGTCCGTGCTATAAAAGTTGGGAATTAATAATAGAAATGCGAAGCTATTTTTCAATATTTGGGGTCAACCTGATAATTCTAGTTATATGTATGATCCCACTTGAAGTATACTTTGTGGGTTGGCTCAAAGCACCTGACATGTGGGATTTTTCGCTTATAGAGATTTCCATTGGCAATTAAGCGTTGAAGATTTTTATAAAAGAGGCAAACGATCTGACTATCGGAGAGATTATTTTGGTTTGAGGGGGCAATACAAAGACATAAAAGATATAGACATCTTAACCGTGGGGGGGGGAGTACGGCTGACGAGCGTTTTGTTTCAGAGGGGGAAACTTGGTCTGATATTTTAGAAAAATGTTTGCGAACCAAGGCTATGATGCCGATGTAGCTAACGCCGGGATAACGGGCCAAAATTCCGTTGGTCATATCCTAAATTTCCATAATTGGTTCAATTATATTAGTAATCTAAATCCAAAATACATTATTGCATTTGTTGGGATCAACGAAAGGGGTGTTGGCGCAGAAAGGAAAAAAAATATAAAGATATTCGAACGTATACCGAAGCGGCTGGTAAGCATGACAAATGGAAAACTATTTGTAAATGGATCCGCCGGAACAGTGCCATTTATAATTTCTTTAAAACAATTGAAGGAAATTTAACTGCATGGCGTTTGGGGTACATGATTGTATCTGAATTTAAGGTGTATGGTGATATGAATAGAAAAGGAAAAAAATACCTGGAACTGAAATTGTCTAACCTAGGATCCTAGTATTAAAGATTAAAAACCTTAATTGCCGTTTTCTCAAAAATTCGCTTATGGTAATT
>CAZXGI010000065.1:0-12849 GCA_964639965.1 uncultured Rhodospirillaceae bacterium | reverse complement strand
ATCCCTGATTAATGGCATTGTCTAAAAGTTCCGTTGCTACATTCATGTTGTCAGGGTATGCGGATAATTCTGGCGTCGCAGAAAAATCAAAATCAGGCAACAACTGTTTGGGTGGCAGACGATCAGACGCAAAAGTATCGTCATATGCCGTTTGAACACCACCGGGAATTTTATTCGTCATCAAATCACCTTCAAAATTATTCTAAAAAAAATCTTATCCTTAATATTCAGTTCATTAAATCACCCAGTGATTTATTTAGATCTAATGGACCTTCAGAATTAAAACCGGCCGTAATTCCTTACGTCCCCAAAAAATGATAACTTAAACACATACGTTTTAGTTCTAAATCAAATTATATTTTCGAACAAGTATCGAACTAATTGGCTTATAAAAAAAGTCACTATGTTCTGCAAACAGGAATTTCAGCTAAAACCTTGCAGGGCTTAAAAATCCAGTTTCTATATAAGAAATTCCATTATAGGTTTTCGGCCAACGTCTTTCCTCGACTATCAATTTCTGGTAGCGTTTGTTGAGCAAAATTCGTGTTCTAGTTAGTTAGGATGGAAAATGTTCGGTTCTTGGGCCCTTAAGACAAGAAAAAACATATTTATTTTGTTCAGCATTCTAACTCTCACGGCATGTTCCAATGTGAACCATTATACTTTGGGTCCAATAGCAAATCTGGAGCATTCAGACTTACCTTTAAATATGCTACCTGCAGCATCGATAGAAGCGCGGGAAAAAGCGCGAATAATGGTATTATGGTTATTACAAAGTGATATTAAAAAAACAAAATCAGACCCACCAGCAATGTTGCGAGGTTTAGCTTATCTTGAGTACGTGCTTAATGATCTCTTAAACGATTTGCAAATTAGCGTAACTACGAAAAAATCTATGAAAACGATCGTCCTAAATCTTCGCGATGCGTTAGGGATGCCCCTTCACAACTCTCCGGAAGATGTAATCCGAATGTACTGGAGTACTGCTAAATTTATGGAAATCAATAAATTCTCAAAGATTGAATTGGCAGAACCGATATTAAAAATTCAAGAAAATTTAAGCAAAATCAAATCGTCTATTGGACTAGCCATTATCACAGCCAAGTTGAATATGATTATTAATCAAAATCGCAATATATCTAGAAAACTTAGCACAAAGAAACTAACGTTTAGAGACGATAGGTACATAGATGCAGAGCATATAGATTTTTCCATGTTCAGGAAAATTTCTGCGAAAAGAGCAAAAGAATTTCCACCACAACCATGGTCTAACTGGTCCAAAGATTTCGAAGAAAACCTTAATACCATTGCAAGCAAAATGAACGAAAAGGAAAAATTCTTTTTAACGTCTACCTTCAACTATGAAAAGGATCTGTTTAGGGCAACGGAAAAAGTCTTCCGAAATATATTAATTGAAAACCAAAACAGTTGGATAAGGTTACAGAGGCTGCAAAAATTATCTGATTTTTTAACTCTGGCTACGCTGAGATTACCCAAAAAGCTTGTTGTTAATAAAAAGAGAAGTGCTGAAGTTCAAAGACTACTAAGAGCGCTTACGCCAGCTGACTATGATAATCTACGCGAATTCCTGATATATTTCAGCAAAATGAAAACATTACGCCTTAAAACTTTCCAAAAAGCATACAATAAGAAGCATAAATATCTGTTACCAGCGATACAACATATGGACAAATACAAGATTGATCTGAATAAAATGATCACAGAAACTAAAAATGTCCCGATTGAACAAATTGCCTCGCTCACAAAACTCCTTGCCAATTCAACTATGGCCGAAAAAATCGGTGATATTTCAGATAAAATAATCGGATCTTCTCAAGAAATCAACGGCGCCACGAACTCATTAGATTCTATTTCTAGCGAATTAAGCTATGCCGCAGGGCAGTATTTAGCCGCTATTGGAGCAGACCTCCAGACAGCAGCGGACAGTATCGCCAGTGCCATCCAGTCGGGTATTTCAACAGACCTGAATGCGGTGGCACAGGGTATGGGTTTTTCTTCTTTTGCGGATGCTGTAGCCGCTTACAATGCTCAATATGGAACCAACTATTCGGTACAACAAGCTAGAGAAGCACTGGCGGGAAACTAGGAAATACTTTCATTGGATTACCAACTGAAGAAATTAGATTAGAATTAAACAGGAATTGAATGCAGCACTCGGACAATAGCCCACACCTTAATCAAAAAATTTTAGCTTCTTATATAATGAAACCACAAATTCAGATAGGTTCAGGTAAGCTTATGCCGCAGTTCTCAATAATTGGTCGCAGGCGATCTATCGTTCCATCAGGTAATGGTATTCCATCAACTGTACGCCTAGCAAGGATCGCATCTCCACGTTCACCTGGCGCGAAAACTTGGTCAACACCCCCAGCTTTCGGCAAACTTCTTATTTGCGTTGCTAATGCGTCAACTTGCTCTTTATAACTTTCTTTATCACCAAACATCTCAATATTAACAGCAATAGCAACTCCGTTGATTGGCCGTCCCTTTAGAGCCGATCCTGTTCTCAAAACAGGTTCAATCAATGGATTATTTACAGCCAAACTCGTCAAACATTCGATCATCAAAGAAAGACCAGCACCTTTAGCCCCACCAAGTGGTGATAAGACAGCAACCTTATTAGGATCATTCGTCGGCTCACCTTTTTCATCCAAGCCCCAATCAAAAGGAATTTCTTTTCCACTGTCCTTAGCTTGAAGTATTTTCCCCATCCCAACAGTTGACGTTGACATATCCAACAACAAGGGAGCATTTTTGTCACCGGGCACAGCAATAGCGATTGGATTTGTCGAAGCCACATTTTTCGTTGAGCCTGGATACGCCATCATAGGTTGCGACGCCGTCATCACCAGTCCTGCCAGCCCCGCCTTTGCAGCCTGTAAAGCAAAATAGCCGACGGCGCCAGCATGGGTCATATTACATACAGTGCACCAACCAATATTGAATTTTTTGGCTTTATTGATAGCCTCTTCCATTGCGCTGAACAGTGCAACGGGCCCTGGTCCTAAATCAGCATCAACTCTTGCTATCGCCCCGGTTAAGGGATCAAGTTTTATATCTGGCGTTGCATTGATTATCCCTGTCCGGAGATAATCAACATATACCGGTACCCGCAAAATGCCATGAGAATCAACACCTCGCAAATTAGCCCAAATTAAAACTTCAGACCACCTTACGGCGTGAGCCTCTCTAACACCATAATATTGGAAAACATCCTGAACAAATTCGAGTAGGGCATGCTGATGATATAATTTTTCCGGTTTAGTCAGATTTCTTTTCCAGTCCTTAAAAATTGATTAGTGGAGCTTCTCTCTCATAACACCATAACGAAAAATATTTCCAATTTTAGTTCAAACAGAGGAAAAGCATATCTACAGATAAAAAATTTTACCGGTCGGCGCGCATCCTATCCAAGGCTTAATTATATTACCGACTTTTGGTCTTTGTTTTTCTTTTTCTCGTTGTTTGTGTTTTTTTCCGAGCGGTTTTTTTCTTTTCTGGCTCAAATTCCATTACAAAAAAACTAGCGCATAAATCTCTAAAAGTTTTTACTTCACTTAACCGCATAACCATAAACCTCACATCTTATTTAAAAAAATAAATTAGAAAACAATCAAAAAATCTATAAAAATTCCAGTTTTATACCAAAAGACAGTAATCAATAGTGATAGAAGAAAAACGTCCCCAGAAATTGATAAAAAACACCTCTTTAATGTCCAATGAGTACTCTGTCGCCTTTTAATTAAAAAAAAGAAAAAAAACAAACGAAAGTATTCATTATTAGTTCCGGCTTTTAGTTACTAGCAAACTCCAAAACCCCCAAATAGTATTATTGAAGAAATTAGAATAACGGCTCGCATAATAGCACCATCTGATACACATAAGGCTAACCGCCATAATTTATCCCGTCACATTGAGATCTTGTGCAACTTGTCCCGTGATCATTTAATTTTTTCTTTTTGATCTTTTAGCCACAAATTATCGTCCCCTCGTTGGGATTCAGACCAATAAATACATTTCCAAGGTTTTCAAAGGCCCATGTAACTTTGCCGAACCTTTGGATTCTTCAGAATATCGTCTGCCACACCCTCCATGATGCCTGATCCATTCTCTAAGACATAAGCAGTGTCAGCAACTTGTAATGTCCTGTTAACATTCTGTTCGACGATCAATATAGTTAATCCCATTTTCTTTAATCGAACTATCATCTCAAAAATTGATTCTGCAACCAACGGTGCCAGGCCTAAAGTAGGTTCATCTAACATTAAAAGTTTTGGACGTGCCATCAGTCCGCGAGCAAGGGCAAGCATTTGTTGTTCTCCCCCGGACAACGTACCACCAAGCTGATAACGCCTTTGTTCTAATTTAGGAAAAATAACATACGATTTTTCCAGACTAGTTTCTATTTCCCCTAACGCACGCTTCGAGATAGCGCCAATCTTAAGATTCTGTTCAACAGTAAAATTTGGGAATATCAATCGCCCTTCTGGCACCATCACAAGACCCGCCTCAACACGTTCATGGCTAGACAAGAAAGTGATGTCATTCCCAAGAAACTGTACCACGCCTTTTTTCGGTCTTAATAAACCAGACAAAGCCCTCAATAACGTCGTCTTGCCCGCACCGTTACTTCCTACAAGAGCCGTAATTTTTCCCTCTTTCACCTGACAGGAAAAATCCCTTAAAGCAAAAACCTGTCCATAAGCTAGATTCAAATCAGAGGTTTTAAGAAGAGTTTTAGTCAAACTTCTTCTCCTAGATAGGCTTTTATTACATTTTCATCTTTCGCTATTTGGCTGGGATCTCCCTCAGCAATCATTTCTCCATGATCCAAAACTACTATCCGATTACACATCCGCATCAAAGCTCTCATAACATGCTCAATCACGACAACCGTTAGACCATATTTAAATTTACAAGATTCAATTATTGAAATGGCTTCGTTGACTTCTTTGGGCGTAAGACCTGCCATTACTTCATCCAATAATAAAACCTTAGGACCAGTTGCAAGAGCTTTTGCCAATTCCAGTCTTTTAAAACCCGCCAATGTTAAACTGCCTGCTAGATCACTGGCCCTGTCCTTAAGTCTAACATCCTCCAAGATTGCGGAGGCCAATTCATCAGCTCTCTTAATCGATCTGACCTTTCGTGCCCCATATAAAGCACCGGAGCTCACATTTTCAAGCACAGATAACCCCCGAAAAGGACGAACAATTTGAAAAGTCCTCGCGACACCTAAACCGCTTATTTGATCTGGCCTCATCCCATTTATTTTTTGACCTTCAAGCAATATTGAGCCACGAGTTGGATTTTGATGGCCCGCTATTAAACTAAAGAGAGTTGTCTTACCGGCTCCATTTGCTCCCATAATTCCAAGAGTTTCTCCATGCTCAACTGAAAAACTGATTCCCTGTAAAGCAACTAAACCACCAAAGTGTTTATCAACGTCGTGGACCTCAAGAAGCATTATTCTTATTCCGAAGAGTTCGTTCGGTAAGCAAACCATATAGGCCATTAGGAATGAAAAGCACAAATCCAATTAGTAACACACCCAAAATAATCATATAAACCTCTGGCCAGCTAACCCACAATAATTCTTGTAGAAGAGCTAAAAAAACAACGCCTAAAAAAGGTCCAGGAGCATCATCACTTCCTCCAATAATAGCCATGGTTACTATTGTAAAAGAAACAATCGGCGTAAACGCATCGCCAGGTTGAAAAATTCCCGAACGCATTATAAAAATTGCACCCACCATGGCCGGGATAACTCCCGATACTGCAAAAGCTAATAGCTTTAATTTGGCTACCGGCACACCGATTGTTTCTGCTGCGCCTTCATCTTCGCGTATTGACCTTAGCCCAGTCCCAAAACGCGAGCGTCTGATCCAATAAGTTAAACCAGTTGCTATTATTGCTAACAAAAGCATCGCAATATAAAGTTCATGCAAAGAAGGAGCACCAAATACCGGCCGCATTGACACATACATTCGAGCTTCATTGATGAGGACTAGGTTCTTAACCAACTCGGCTAAACCAAACGACAAAATTACAAAATAAGGGCCACGAACCCGCAATACTGGATATCCGACCAACAACGAGACCAGACCAACGACAAGGCCTGAAAGAACCACGCTTAACCAAACTGGTACCGCACCCCACATGAGAATAAAAACATAAGCACCGGAACCAAAAAAGACGACATGCCCAAGGGAGATGTAACCTGTCAGCCCAGACAACACGACCCAACTCTGCGAAAGTGCTATATACATAAAAATGGTAAAGCCAATACCCAACATATATTCGTCAGCGAAACCACCTACTGCAACTAACAGAAAACATAACGCAAGAACAAAACCCAGCTTGATAAAATTTCTCATCTCGCTGTCTTTCCTAATCCTAATAGACCTTGGGGTTTCAAAATCAGAATCAAGATGAAAATTCCGTATACTAAGACGGAACGCCATTCGGGGCCTGTTAAGGCTACTCCAAAAACTTCTAAAATTCCAAGCAACAAGGCAGCTAAAAAACCTCCCCACAAATTGCCTAGTCCGCCCAATATAATGATAACAAAAGCCGACATGGTATAGGGAAACCCCATGACGGGCGTGATGGGTTCCATCATACTTATCAAAGCGCCAGCCAATCCAGTAATACCAAACCCGAAAACGAGGCTCATCATCTGAACTCGATCGACATTTATACCTACAATGGCACTCGCATCTCTATTTTGGATTAGTGCATTCATTGCTAGACCAAAAATACTGTACCGCAAAAATAAAACAGCGACTATTGAAATAATTGCGCCAACTATAAGAACCGCCAAACGAGCACCAGTGAGACGTACATCACCCAACTCAACAATAGCACTCAGATATTCAAACCCTTGCCGATCTGCGGAGAAAATTAGTATGGCTACGTTTTGAATAATAACCGAAATGCCAAAAAATAATAAGAGAGAGTTCTCCTCAAGACGGGAAAGTATTTGGCTGGCTGATAAAAGCCTTTGAAATACACATTTATAAGACAACCAGCCAAGGAAACCACAAATTAGAGCTGCGGCAAACATTGAAACTAAGGGCCCAATATTCAGCAGAGAGAAAGCCATAAAAGCGACGTAAGCCCCAATCATCACCAAGTCACCATGGGCAACATTGAGCAATCGCATTGTGCCATAAATTAAATTCAAGCCGAGCGATATTAGAGCATAAAGCACTCCGGTTATCAAAGCCGCAGCTATTAGCTGTAGCGAGATCACGCTATCCAATTAAACAACCTTTAATTACCCAAATAGTTTGGGAGTTCTTTATCGTAACAAAGAACTCCCATCATCGGAAACAGCTTAATTTGCCCAAGGCCCTTTATCAGCAACAGGAGCCGTAGCTCTGCTTTTCGGCCACACAACTTCAATTTTTCCGTTTTGCACTTGGGTAAACCCCGTCGGCGTAGTGGCGTTTTGTACACCATTGAATTTGACATCACCAATAATTGTTTTAAATGTCATCGTGTTTATGGCATTTCGTATCTTTTCACGATTGAGTCCCACCTTGGCAATAGCTTGCTCCAAAATTTGAACCGAACAATAAACCTCAGCAGTATCAAGATAGTCGGGTTCGTGTCCTTTGAACTTTTTCTTATACGCAGTATAAAATTTGTTCGAACCAGTTACACCTTTCATCGTTGGAGCCCAGGAACCCATCGTAATGATACCATCCAGATTGCTTTTAAACATGCCGCGGAAAAAACCGATAGCAGGCCCAACCATAACATATTGAGTTTTAGCATTGATACCGACTTCCCGTGCTTGGTTCATGTACAAGATAGAATCCCCAGGATACGAGTGAACCAGAACGGCATCTGGATTTTTGGCTTTCACCTTGGTCAACATGCCGGTCATATCTTTAATATCTGGTGGATATTTTGCTTCAAAATAAATTTTTATTCCAGCCTTTGCTAACGCTGGTTTCAAAAATTGAATATTCTCAGAAGCGAACGGGAGCAAATTATAAAGAATTGCAACTGATTTAACCCCACGAGATTTAAGCATCGCCGTCATTGCTTTAGCTACATTATCAGGCATCATAGAACTTGTGAACCACAAGTAACCAGGCTTCACTTTTCGGAGGGCGACAGAAGCTGCCGTATTGCCAATCAAAGGAAACTTATGACGCTCAACCACAGGTGCAACGGCAAAATGATGCGGTGTCCCCCATGGTGCAACCACCAAATCAACCTTATCATTTGTGATTAACTTCTCATAAATTTTAGCTGCTTGGGCTGGATTGGATTTATCATCATAGTGAACAAATTCAATTTTCCGGCGGCCTTTGCCCCCAATATCCAGACCACCCTTGGCGTTAACCAAATCCTGCCACAATAAATAAGCATTCATTTGTGACGGACCAGCAGAAGCAAAAATACCCGTTTTAGGAATTGAAAATCCGATTTTCACCGGATCTGCTGCCTGAACTGTATTTGCTACACCGAAAATTCCAAATGCAACAAAAATCCTCATTATCCAATTTTTTAACATTTTATTTTTTCCTCCTGCTAGTTGATTGATATTGATATTTTCCTTTAGCCTAATCAGATAGAAATAAAACTCAAGACCTTGTTAACCCATTCACCGCTTAACTTTCCTGTTGCATAATGTGCTGCAAGATGATCGCATCCCGCCAACTGTATACGTTCGATGTTGTTACCGGAAGCTCTAAGTGCGGCCTCCATCTCTTCTGCTTGGGCTATTAAATGTGGGAAGTCGTTCTCCCCATGAGCCATCAGAAATGGGCACGTAGCGTCATTTGCAAATAAAATCGGACTAGCAGTGACATCATTACCACTATCAATTTCCCCCAAAAATCGCGGCCATTGACTTAAACCTGAATTCTCACCAAATCGATAAACTCCGGAAACAGGTATACACCCACGAATAACATCAATCGGTAAACCTAATTTTCCCTGCCAATCTCTCTTTACTGCCAATAAACTTGAATAATGTCCTCCGGCAGAATGCCCGCCGAGGAAAATTCGGCTTGGATCCCCGCCGTAATCAGCGATGTTCTCAAAAATCCAGGAAACACCCAGTGCACAATCATCAAAACCTAGAGGAAAGATACATCTCGGGGCCATTCGATAACCGATTGAAACAAAAGTCACACCTTGAGAAGTATAAGCTGGTGCCATAAAATTATTCCATTCTTTATAGCCGTTAGTCCAACCGCCTCCATGTATGAATGCAAAAACGTTTCCGTTAGGGTCAGCTGCTTTGTGAATACCGACACTCTGGTATGGATCATCCCCAAATAAACGATCTTCACCCGAAATACCAATCGATCGACGTTCAACTTCTTCAGCATAAGGGCGAGCAAAATCTGAAAGCTCATCTTGCATTGGATAATCTGCGGGGTTCATTTTACGCCCCCTTGGCCTTTAGTGCGTTAAATATCCGTTCCGACGACATTGGTAATTTCCTCATTTTTGCGTCTGTCGCATTCAAAATTGCATTGGCAATAGAACCTGGGACAGCCACAATACTTACCTCTCCAACACCTTTCGCTCCAAAAGGACCGTCTGGTTCCGGATGTTCGACTATGATGGAATGAATGTCATAGGGCACGTCCATTGAACCTGGCACCTTGTAATCCATTAAATTTGGGTTTGCTAACCTGCCATTGTCCCAAATCATTTCCTCAAATAAAGCATAACCGAGGCCTTGCACAAAACCACCTTCGAGTTGCCCTTCTACTAATGCCGGGTTAATCGCTCGGCCCACGTCTGTCGCCGACCAAACCTCGAGAACCTCGCAGTTTCCTGTACGTTCATCAACCTCAACTTCAACAATCGTGGCATTGAATGCATAGGCGCCAATGTTACTAAAGGGGGTCCCCGACGCTACAGCCCTTTTGGGGTCAATTGAAGGGTTGTCGTATACCAGGGTATGGGAGCCAACAATGGGACCTCCAACACCCCAATGAGTAAACTTTGAAATATCAAAGAATGAAACTTCATGTCCTGGCGCTCCTTTCAAGCCAACCTTTCCTCCTGGAACAAGTTCCAAATCTTCTTCTGAACACTCAAGCATTTGAGAGGCGGCCTTTTTTACCTGAACTTCAACTTCTTTTGCTGCTCCGACGACTGCACGTCCCGTCGTATAGGTAACACGGCTTGCCGTTGTGCCCCAATTAAAAGGTGAGCCGTCAGTATCGGGTTGCGCAAGCGAGATGTTTTCCAGTGGAACCTTTAACGCTTCGGCTGCCATCTGGGATAACACTGTGTCAGAACCCTGGCCTATATCTGTTGCTCCCGTATTGAGAGCAACAGTACCGTCTTCCAAAAGACGTATAATTGCGCCTGTCCCCAGTAAACCACTAATATGACCACAAACTGCAACGCCAAGTCCACGGCGCTTGTGATTACGATCACCTTTTGTGTTATTTCTTTTTGCATCCCAGTTGGAAGCTAATTTCGCCTTCTCCAAGCATTCTTTTAGGCCACTAGATTCAATTATTTGCCCGCCAAACCAAGTATCACCAGCTTCTATAGCATTTTTTTGCCGAATTTCGATGGGATCCATACCCAATTTGTTTGCTATTTCGTCAATTTGAGCCTCACTGGCAAAATTTACCTGCGGATTGCCAAAGCCGCGGAAAGCAGCAAAACGCAAATGATTAGTATAAACCACACGACCAAAAGACCGCATGTTAGGAATTCGGTATGGCCCCCTTGAACACAACACCGAATAACCTAAAACACCCGGACTATCATCGGAGAAAGCTCCACCATCCATTAAAATATCGACATCCCGGGCAACAAAAGAACCATCGTTTTTCACCCCCGTTTTAATCCAGATCCTAAAAGGATGACGCGCCCTGATCATTTCGAAGTCCTCTTCACGAGAAAGAACAATTTTTACTGGGAGACCAGTTTCCATGGCAAGCTTGACAACAATCGGTTGAACGTGCGCCTCCATTTTATTCCCAAAACCGGCCCCAATCGAAGGTGTTAAGCAACGTAATTTAGACATTGGAAGTCCTAAAGTTTCGCAAACGTTGGCCTGGACGCGAAAAACAGACTGATTTGCTGACCACAGTTCGATACGACCATTTCCGTCTTCCTCGGCTAAGGCACCGCATGTTTCAATCGGCATATGATTTTGAGCCTGCGTTTCATAAACATTCTCAACGATAAGGTCACAATCCGCCCAGGCATAATCCACATCACCCTCTGACAATTTAGTTTCCGACATAACGTTATCATAAGAGATACAGTCAAAAATTTTAGTATAGCCTTCAAGTCCTTCGTGAATAATAGGTGTATCTTCTGCAATAGCATCTCCCATGGAAAGAACAGGCGCTAGAATTTCATACACAACTTCAATCATGCCAAGAGCTGTCTTGGCAATTTTCTTAGTCGTAGCAGCTACAGCGCAAACCGGTTCGCCTATATAGCGAACTTTTCCTTTGGCAATAGCGCCTTCATCTTTGATAAATGGTCCCATAAAATCATCACCAAAGTCATCACCGGTTATGACACATTTGACTCCCGGCAATGCTCGGGCAGCTTCCACATTGTAAGAAATTATTTTGGCATGTGCATGAGGACTGGTTAAAATCGCGCCATGTAACATATTTGGACGGTAAAGATCGTCTATATACTTCGCTTGGCCCAGTAATTTTTTCTTTAACTCCACCTTATTTGGAGAATCACCAACACCACCAACTATCTCTGGAGTTATTTTATTCATGAAGTAACCCCTTCCATTTTTCTAAGACGCGCGGCTTCAAGAACAGCATCAATAATTTTCCTATAACCAGAACACCGACACAAATTTCCCGAAATTCCCTCCTTAATTTCCTCTATGGTCGGCTCAGGATTTCTCTCTAATAAGGCATTTACAGCCAGAAGCATCCCACTCGTACAAAACCCACATTGAACAGCACCCTTTTCTGCAAAAGCTTCTTGTATGGGAGATAGAACTCTATCTTCGGTCAACCCTTCAACAGTAAAAATATCCGCATCCTCACATAAAGCAGCAAGAGATAAACAACTCCTTACTGCAACGCCATCTACAATGATTGTACATGCACCACAAACACCTTGATTACAGCCTCGTTTCGTTCCCGTTAGTCCAAGCTGATCCCGCAGAATGGTAAGTAAGGTTTCTCTTCCATATACGGTTATATCGTGGTTTTCACCATTGATAATCATAGGAACAATATTCTTATCTGTCATAATCAACGGTTTCCTGATAATTGACTTTGGGCTTTTTCTACAGCTGTTAAAATAAGTCCTGGAACCAGTTCCAATCGATAGGTTGCGCTGCCACGAACATCATCAATTGGGTCACAGGCAGCAGATAACATCTCACCTGCTTGAAGCAGTAAATCTTCTGTAATTGGCTTGCCTGCTAACAATTCTTCAACTTCAGAAGATCTTACCGGTGCTGGTCCACAGGCGCCAACTGCCAGACGTATGTAATTGCAGATTTCACCATCCATCGATAAAATTATGTTGACAGAAACAGTGGCATAATCGCCTTCTACCCTTGCAAACTTCTCATGAAATCCAACAGCATTGGGATCAGCCTCTGGAAAATGAACAGCAACAATAATCTCCTCCGGTTTTAATGCCGTTTGATACCAATCAACAAAAAAATCCGCAGCCTTGATACGTCGACTACCAGAAGAAGAAGCTAGCTCAACTTCAGCATCAGCTGCGACCAGTGCAGGTGCATAATCGGCAGCAGGATCTGCAAAAGCAAGAGACCCTCCTATTGTACCCATATTGCGAACAGTCGGATTAGCGATTTTCGATGCAGCATTTTTGACACCC
>CAZXGI010000064.1:5748-13364 GCA_964639965.1 uncultured Rhodospirillaceae bacterium | reverse complement strand
TCGCGTTGTTGATTGCGAAGTCGAGTAATGCGTCGTTGTGCTAATAGGTTTAATAACGCGCTTACCACAGATGGTATTACAATATACAATATCCAGCCAAACCCTGCTGCGCCATACATTATAACTAGGTCAAATACATTTGTAATAATTTGAATAGCTTGAGAAAAACTATTTTGGCCTGTCCAAAGTTCTAATATTGATGGAAAAACTCCCGTTATATTCATCGCTCCAACGCAAAGAGTTGCATATTTTCCTGATGACTTATCGATGATAAACGCCACCATCGTCGGAAGCATTCCCACAATCAGTAGAATAACAGATTCTGGAAATTTGAGCAGGACAATTGATAGTAATATAACCCAAAGTAGGGGTCTTAGTGAGCTGGCACCATTCTTACTATTTTTAACGCTCTTTTTTATATTTTGATTTTCTACCATTTGTATTTAATTTTCACCAAATATGTCCCTCAGTTTAGGGGATCAGCATGATAATTATAATCAAGGTCATAATTAAGCCCGATATAGTTGCGGCGACCCGTTTACTGGTTTGTTCTCCCACTTCTGATTTAGGTCCTGTGGTTGCATTGATTTTTTCTATTTCATCAGCAGTTTCTCCGTATTCTTTTACTGCATCTAAATAATTCTTTTCGTCTTTTTGTTTTTCGATAGGATTATCTAATAATGATAAAAGTTCTGATAAACTCCCACTTCGAACAATTTTAGGAACAGCCGATTCAACCTCTTTTCGTTTTTCTCGGCTATGATAGAGTTTAATTACCGGACCCATAAGTCCCCCTACCCATTTTGCTAGACCAAGAAGCGTTCCTGTATTCATCGTATTTTGTAAATCAACTAAAAGTTTTAACATGCTTAGGGTTTTAATGGTGTCATCGAGATCGCCGAGCTTAGATAAGGAATCGTCCATATTTGTGTCGCAGCGAGCGGCTATAAAAGCAGCAATATGTCTGTCAATAGGACTTTTTTTTGTATCAACTGTCTTCTCTACGGCGTTGAGAGTTTTAAGTAATAAATCAATAGCAAAAATATTTTCTTTAACAATAATTGGGCTTTGGCAGGAGAATCCGGTATTTGATTCGTATAAACACCGCTCAATTCCAAAACCCGGCCCAGCTTTTTGGAGATAACCGGTCATCGCAGAGTAAAACTCTTTTTCAGCAAATTGACGGGGGTTTTTAGCTTCGGAATAAGTATACCAGATGTCTGGGATCCCATTAATGATGGACTCTGTATATATCTGAATATTGCCGCCGCGAAGCATCTCTATAGCCATAGCGGATCCAAAACCATCAGGCATATAGCTGATATCTTTGTAGGTAATAGGAGCTTTCGGATCTATTAACATTAGGACCCGTGATAGTAAAAGTTCGTTTGCGTGTGGCATAGTCTCCGCAAAAGTCGCAGTATTTTCTTTGGCAACCTTGATGGCATCCGCTAATTCCTCGTTGCCGAAATTCTGGGTAATCCAGTGTTCAATTTTACCATCTTTGATAATTTCTAACGCACTCTCTCTTCGTGTAGACATCGAATAAGCAAGTGTTCTTGGATTTCGGTGATCAACTCCACCAAATCTGAGAGCTCTCCGAGACTTTTTTGGTACAATATTTTTACTGGACTTAACGTGGCGACCACGCAACCAAGTATCCAATTGTTCAAAGCCCCATCGTTCGTTTACATCATCTTGGAGCATTCCTCGAATTAATACCAGAAGACCTTTAGCTAGTAACTTTCCACCAATAAGGGACTGATAACTGTTTGAGGTTATTTTTGAGAAAATAATTTTCTCGCTAGATTTACCTCGCATAGGATCTTGATCTTGAAGAAGAAAGGCTAAGGTAGCACCTAACGCATAAATGTCATCATCTAATGAGCCTTGCCCTCTACCACCTTCTCCTGCCATACTTCTTTCAATTGTTTCAAATATGACAGGCTGGTCAAAGCCTGGGGGTGAAGTTACAAATTCCCCAAACACAATTTCTTCACGATCTTTATCAGCAAAATATATGTTATCAGGCCGAATGCTACGATTTGTTAGCTGGCGTTCTTGCAGACTAAAAAGTGAGGTAACACCTGTTTTTGCTAACAGGTTAATGGCATCAATTTTTCTTATTTCTGGAATTTCTTTTGATTGAAAAAATTTATCGACACGTCCACCTAATGGTTGTTTGAAAATCAACACGAGGCATTTTTGATTTAGGATTGGCCAATTAATATTACCAAAGGATATAAGATTAAGATTGCCTGGAAGAATCTTTCCCGAAATCTTTTCAATTTCATTCAATCTTATAGGCAGGCCTGGAATGCAAATTAATCCAAATAATTTGAGTTGAGGTTGCATTCGATCTTCGACCCTGAATGCCCGCGCTGATGGGGAGTTAAATTCTGGCAAAGGGTCACCCGGGTAAATATCATAACGGTTATTTAAAGATGAAGGGGGCGAGGTGTTTGAGGACGTTTGGAGTTTTGAAAGCTTGGACTCCAATTGATCCGGCTCATTTAATGATGATTCATCAGGGTTTTTGGAGTTTTCTGTTGGAGATTCTTGTGTCGAAGAATCAAGTGATTCTGTATTTTTTGGATCAAGTTCTAAAGTTTTGTCAGACAATACGTTTGCGGTGGGGTTTTGATTTTCCCCTGATTCTTCTCCTAACTTTGTTAACGTGTCACCCATAAATTCTGATCACTTTTCTAGCGTCAGGCTTAATTCAATTTCCCAAGGCTTGGTGGGATCTATAATTATTCTTAATATAATATCATAAAATGAAAAAGTTTTCATAACCCTAAAATAAAAAATTTACACCTAAAATTCTTTTAAGCGCCTCGTGGCCCTTCTAAACATTTTTATAGCATTAGTAAATTTAAATAATTTTAATAATCAAAGGGGTCTTGTAGTAAAATTGTGTCATCTCTCTCGGGGCTCGTTGAAAGCAGGACGATCCGTGTTTCTATTAACTCTTCAACACGTCTTATATATTTAACGGCTTGTGTCGGAAGGTCGGCCCAAGATCTTGCTCCATATGCAGGATCTGACCATCCTTCAAGGCTTTCAAAGATTGGTTCTGCTTTTGACTGCCCAGAAATTGAGGCGGGAAAATATCCTATTCTTTTTCCATCTAATTTATAACCTGTACAGATCCTCAATTCAGGAAAACCATCCAGTACATCTAGTTTTGTCAATGCTATCCCCGTAATGCCACCAATCTTAATAGCTTGCCGTACCATAACTGCATCAAACCAACCACAACGGCGTTTCCTGCCAGTCACTGTGCCAAATTCATGTCCCCGTTCTCCTAAACTCTGACCAACTTCATTATTTAACTCTGTTGGAAAAGGTCCGGATCCAACTCTTGTTGTGTATGCCTTGGCAATACCTAGATTAAAATTGTTTTGTTTGGGGCCTAAACCAGAGCCAACCGTCGCTGCTCCCGCGACTGTATTAGAGGAAGTCACGAATGGGTAGGTTCCATGATCAATATCAAGCATGGCCCCTTGTGCTCCTTCAAATAAGATTTTTTTCCCCTCGTTTCGGGCTTTATCTAATTGTATCCATACCGCTCTAACAAAAGGTAAAATTCTTGGGGTGATTTCTAGAATTGGTTCAAGAATTTCGTTTTTGGTTATTTCCGGAGAACTAAGCCCTCGCATCAATGCGTTGTGATGCAAAAGCATATTATCGATTCGTTCTTCTAATATGCCCTGATTAGCTAGATCACCAGCTCGGATCGCACGTCTACCAACCTTATCTTCGTAAGCTGGCCCAATACCCCGGCCCGTGGTACCAATTTTTGTGCCTTTTAAAGCGCCTTCCCGAGTTTTATCCAATCGTGAATGAAGTGGTAAGATCAACGATACATTTTCTGCGATTGATAAATTACTTGGGTTTATTTCAATGCCTTGACCTTCAAGTGTTTCAATTTCTTGTAAAAGTGCCCAAGGGTCTAATACCACACCATTCCCTATAACTGACAGCTTATTTGGACGAACAATACCAGAAGGTAGAAGACTAAGTTTATAAGTTTTGCCGTCAATAACTAGAGTGTGGCCGGCATTGTGGCCCCCTTGGAACCTTACTATGACATCAGCACGTTCCGAGAGCCAGTCTACAATTTTACCTTTTCCTTCGTCACCCCACTGGGCACCAACGACGACCACATCCGACATATTATACTCTCCTCATGAACGCTTTATAGGAATAACGTTTTTACCATCCCAAAAATGTGTGCATCCAGTTTTTTTGGCATATCTCAAGTTATCTGAACTGTTATCTTCAAAATGTTCGACCGTTATCCACCCTTCTTTTCGTAATTTGATTGCTGCATTTGTATTTGACGCAGCTATAAGGACACGATTTCTTTTTTTTGGTCGTGGAAGTGCTCGCTGGATTGTATCTATATAAAGGGAAGCACCGGTGGCTGTTTCAGGAGCCTCGATTCCGTTAGTGTCATTGACTAAGTAACGTCCTCCTCTCCCGATTTCACCTCGAACATCCAGAGCAAAGAAAGTGAATGTTACGCCAGTGTGATATTCATAACCCCGAGTTTCGACAGGATCTACCGTAATCGTTAGGTTTGGTGTTCGTTCTTGCAAAGAAATTATGATATCTGAAAGTTTTTTCAACTCAGCAGCAGCTTCTCTTGGTAGATCTATTTTTTTTAGAGTTTCTATTGCTAAATCAACGGGACCTACAGCTTTTACTAAAGAGGAGAATATATTTTTTACGTTCTTACCCAACTCTTTCTCTAAAATTTCGATGGTTGGTACATCTTTATGATTGAGAGCGGCTAAAAGCTTGTTAACTTTGATGTTTGAGTCAATTTTTAGGTTCTCACAGATTGCTGGAACCAAAGTCGGCAAACATAGATCAACTGATAGGTTTGCTATTCCTAAATTCGATAGGGCTTCGGCCGCCATAAGTATGATTTCAGAATCTGCTTTTGGGGAGAAAGAACCAATTAGTTCGACACCGATTTGACCAAATTGGCGTTTAGGTCGCTGGCTTGATCCCTTTACTCGTAAAACTTGCCCGGCATAACTCAATCGTATGGGACGCGGTATATCTTTCAGACGAGTTGAGGCTATACGCGCAATTTGTAACGTCATATCGGCGCGAAGACCCAGCATTCGCTGAGAAATCGGATCCATCAGGCGAAATGTCTGTTTTGCCATTTTAGCACCGCTGCCACTTAATAGAACATCTTCAAATTCGATCAGGGGCGGTTTAACTCGTTCATAACCGTATTGAGAAAATGACGCCATTAAGACTTCTGTAATGTGGGCTTCTAATTCTGCATCTGGTGGTAGAATATCAGCTAGACCTGCGGGCAATAGGCCCATGTGAGTATTTTCATTCATCCAGTACTATCCATTTATGTGCTTTTAAGAAGGAGCTTTGTATGGGATACGCTACTTATAGTTATTTATAAAAGTTATTCTGACATGTTGCATCACAATTTACAAAATTAGTATAGATTTTAGTCTATTATTTTTTTATCTATTAAATTAATTGCTTAATAGCCAATTGTTGAATTGAAAATAGAATAATTATAAGACTTCCCCCCCAATTAAAGATTCAAGTGCAATGGGTATTCTGGCTGATTGCGGACGTCAAAATTTAAGAAACTAATTAGGAGCTGGCTGCCAACTAGCAACGGAAGAGCCGCCATGATAACCGTACCAGCTGTCGCAGTTACGCCGGTTATTGAGCTTTTATACCACTCTAGTCCGCCAAAAATTGAGCCAAAGAAAATAAAAATAAGACCGATTACCAGCTCAATGGACGCGATATTAAAATCATGTAAAAAATAATTGTAAGCAATCCGTCTAAAAAAATTCTTAATATGCTTGATCAAGAAAAGCAAAAATATTTGTGAAATCTTTAAACTACTTTTTTCATTACCGTAAATCGCTTGGATTGGTACATCAAAAACCACCGCTTTTGAGATGTTTAGCTGGAATAGCATATCGGATTCAAAAAAATAACCTTTATGAAATTTTTCCAAATGCAGTTCTTGAAGCACTTTTGAATGTATAGCTGTAAAGCCATTTGTCGGATCAAAAATCTTCCAATATCCGCTAGACATTTTAGATGCAAATGAGAGTATCAAATTACCAAATAATCTTAGTGGTGGCATTTTAGAAAGTCCGTTGAGTTTATAAAACCGATTACCTTTTGTATAATCGGCGTCACCTCGTTGAATGGGGCCAATTAGAGTTTGGATCATGGCGGGATCCATTTGGCCATCACCATCAACTTTAACGATAATGTTAGAACCAAGTTCAATCGCCTTTAAATATCCAGTAATTGTTGCGCCCCCAACACCTTGATTGTTATCGTGAGTGATTACTTGTACGCGCTTATCGTTATTATTCTTGAGAACAAACTCACCGGTTTTTTCTGGGCAAGCATCATCAACCACTATTATGTGTTTAATGTTAGAATCAAATTTTCTCAAAACACCTAAAATTTGATCCTTTTCTCGATAACACGGAACTACAACAGTAATTTGTGGAGTTGGTGGATTGCCATTGTTTGAAGGAAATTCAGATGATCTGTTATTTGACATGATAGAAACATAATCTCGTGTCTAAATTTGCGCAAGCCTCTCGGTAAACAGAAGTCTTATAACTTTTTCTAATTTTATCGAAAGTAATATTAAGATTGCCTATTAAGAATAATGTTATATGAAAATTTGGAAATCCGCGTTAAATGTTGTCAAAAGTTCTTTGTTAATACCCAAGATTGAGAATTAGGTAAACTAAGACTTGGGACCTATTTTATATGTAGTTTCAATAACATATATATTTGGATTATTGGATTAATGGTTAAAACTATACTAATAGTAGAAGATAATGAAATAAACCTCAAATTTTTTGATGATCTCTTACAGGCGGAGGGGTATCATACATTAAAAAGTAGAGATGGGGTTAAGGTCATTGAGATGGTAAAAGAATATTGTCCTGATTTGGTTTTGATGGACATTAAATTGCCAAAAACTTCCGGATTTGAGATTGCCAGGAAAATTAAATCCCTAAATGAAATAAAGTATATTCCCATAATTGCGGTTACTGCTTTGGCTATGAAAGGGGATAAGCAGAAGATTTTAGCAGCTGGATTTGATAGCTATATATCTAAGCCCATGTCGGTACGCGATTTGCTTTTCGTGATAAGGCACCATTTAGTTTAGTTTAGGCTTAGGGTATACTGTTAGATAAGGCCGTAAATACTTCTATTATGTTTTTTATTTAATTTTTCCTTCTTTGAAAAGTACGTGTTTTCTTGCTACTGGATCATATTTGCGGAATTCTAATTTTTCAGTTTGATTCCGAGGATTCTTTTTTGTTACATAATAAAATCCCGTATCAGCTGTGCTCTCAAGCTTTATTAAAACTGTTGCTGGCTTGGCCATATCTCAAATTCCGCTTTTTTGTTAATAAGTTGGCGAAGAATAGCGATCTCGGCACCCCTGTCAACTGTTATGCTGTTTAACCATCCGTGGAGGCAATTGACAGGTTTAGCGCCTTTACTCTGCTGTATAGGCTTGAATCGTTTAATAATTTTTCAGCAATCATGATATCAATTGGGTTTCTTTTATTAGTGGG
>CAZXGI010000064.1:0-5648 GCA_964639965.1 uncultured Rhodospirillaceae bacterium | reverse complement strand
AATTTGATCACTGTTTGGATAGTTCCCTTTCCAAATGACGCGGATCCGATTACAACAGCCCGTGCGTGATCTTGTAATGCCGCCGCTACAATTTCTGCTGCGCTGGCAGTTTTACCATTCATTATTATGACAATGGGCAGCCCTTCTGTCAGATCTTTGCCATAGGCTTCATAATCATTATTACTCCTTGGATGTCGCCCTCGTGTAGAAATAATTCTACCGTTAAATAAGAATAAATTTGAAACTTTTACCGCTTGTTTTAATAACCCTCCAGGATTACCCCTAAGATCTAAAATGATACCTTTAGTCTTTTGACGCGAATTTATTTTGGTTTTTTTTAAACCAAGTTTAAGGTTCTTGGCTAAGTTTTTAGCAGTATGATTATTAAAACGATTTACTTGTGCGTATAGTATGCCGTTTTTTAGTGAAATATTAGTTGTGGGTAAAATAATTTGGCCTCTTTTTAGTGAGAAATTTAATGACGAAAAATCAACTTCTTTTGATGTGTTGATGACGGGGCGGATAACTCTTAGATCAATAAGAGTACCAATTTTTCCTCTTAATAATTTTATGACATGTCTATGTTTTGCGCCAACTAGAGACCTATTGCCCACATGGGTGATGATATCTTGTGATTTTAGTCCTGCTCTATATGCAGGTGTTTCATCATAAACTTTTGTTATAACTATACCCTTTTTGTTTTGCTTGAAGCGAACTCCTATACCACCAAACCCAGACCTTTTTTCTCGATTTTTCTTTGCACCTATTGCGTCAACATAGCGAGAAAAAGTATCAAGTGCCGAAAGACTCCCATCAAAGATTACTTCGTAAAGATATGCCATTTTGGCTTTCTTGAACGCTTCCGAGTCTTTTTTACCATCTTTTATTGCGTTTAGCGTTAGTTTAGCCCAGCCATGGGCGTCTGTGCTTGCTGGTGTCGAGTATATCCGTTTTTGGATTATGCTCGATTCAATACTCACGGTTTTACTGTTTTTGTGAATTTGAATAGTTGGGTCTATAGTTTCTAAACCTTGAAGCCCATTTATTGCTAATTCAGCAACAGAGATTTTATTAATGTACCGCTGAGAGATTTGACTAAAACCCGTTGAAAAGGTGTTGATTGCGAGTTCTGCTTGCAAATTTCCGAGGGTAGGAGATATTTGATGTGGGGGAGTTGTGCAGCTAGTCAGAAAGAAGATAAACAAGAGCGTATTAAATTTCTTATATAGTCGATGACTGCTGGATATTGTGTTGTAATTTCTCATCTTTAACATTGTGGATTATTATTGTTGGCTAGTCATTTTTATTGTGAACATTTTTGTATATACTGATTTTTCTTTTTCTCGCTCTTAACTCAGGTGACCCAGAGATTTCTAAAACTAGAGATCCTGAGATTGGGCGAACTTCCTTAATTTTAACTTCAACTTCCATTCCCAGGCAGAATGTTCTGTCTTTCCGAGTGCCTTTTAAAACCATTCGTTTTTCATCAAAATCGTAATAATCATTTGGGAGAGAACGAATGGGAACTAGACCGTCGGTTGCAATTTCGTTTACGGTGACAAACAAACCAAATTTGGTAACACCGCTTATTTTTCCTTTAAAGGTTTCTCCAATTTTGTCCGACAAGTAACAAGTAGAGAAACGATCAATGGTATCACGCTCAGCCGCGGCTGCACGGCGCTCAGTGCCACTTAAATGAATTCCTATTTCGTCGGTGTTGATAGTTTCTTTGCCTAAACCTCCTGCTCCAAGTTTTAGTGTTGAAATCAGAGCTCGGTGGGTAACCAAATCAGCATAACGACGAATTGGCGAGGTAAAATGGCAATATCTCCGGAGAGCTAGACCAAAATGCCCTGCATTTTGCCCGGTATATATTGCTTGCGATTGACTTCTTAGTGTCATTTGGCAGATCGCATCATAGAAGTCGCTGGTTCTAGTTTGTCTGAGAATTTGATTGAAACCACGTGGCATTAAAACTTGGCCTTTAGGCAACTTATATCCGAATCCCTTCAGAAAATTACGGTAGCTTTCAAGGTTTTTTTCCGGTGGTTCGTCATGAATCCGATAGAGGCAAGGTTGTTTTTCTTTTTCCAGAGTTTTTGCAGCGCAAACATTAGCTGCAATCATGAATTCTTCGATCAGTTTATGACTGTCAAGACGGGGTCGGTTTCGGACTTCTTGGACTGTTCCATTGTTGTCCAGAATGATTCTTTTTTCTGGTAAATCGAGATCCAATGGCTCGCGAATCGAACGCTCACGGTTAAGAGCATCATATGCACCGTAAAGAGGTCCGATAACATTTTTGAATAGGGGTGTGGTTAAGTCGTCTAGTGTACCATCTATAGCGGCTTGAACTTGGTTATAGGTTAATCTGGCATGTGATTTAATCAGTCCACGTACGAATTTGTGGCGTAGCGGTCGTCCATTTATGTCTATCCACATGTGGACGGCTAAACACGGTCTCTGTTCATTTGGATTAAGCGAGCACCAGCCATTGGAGAGGCTTTCAGGTAACATTGGAACGACTTGATCGGGAAAATAGACTGAATTACCACGTTTAAAGGCATTTTTATCGAGTTCGCTGCCGGATCGAACGTACCAAGCAACGTCTGCAATCGCTACAATTATGTGCCAACCACCCGGGTTTTTCTTATCAATATCTGGTTCCGCAAAAACAGCATCGTCAAAATCTCTAGCATCCTCTTCATCTATGGTAACCAGGGCAACATCTTGCAGGTCATCGCGTTTATCGATTGGTGCCGGTTTGGCACTATTTGCTTGCTGAAGGGCAAGATGACTAAAAGTGAAGGGAATTTCATGATCATATATTGCTATTTTTGTGAAAGGTTGCATGACTTTGTTATTTGAAGGCTGCTCAAGTTTGATGATTTCAGTGATATTTGCTGAATTTCGGCCATGCTTTTTCCCCGTAACAACTTCAGCTAGAACCAGATCACCTGATTTAGCTTCATTTGTTTGATCAGAAACGACTACAAAGTCATAACGATGTTTGCGGTCGGCAGGTTTTATTAAATTAGCGTCGTTATTTTCTTCGTAAACTCCCATAATGGTTTTTGGGGTTACGGCCAATTTTTTTATAATTGAAGCGCTATAGTTATTGTTGCTATCCGTTTGAAGTCGGGCAAGGCAGCGGTCACCCCTGCCAAGGTCAGCTTGACGGGATTTACTTCCTTTAAAAGATTTAACGTATATTTGCGGTGGTGGATCGTTATAATCCCAGTTAAGGGGTGTGGCTATGACATCGCCATGTTCATCGGTCCCAACCACCTCTAATACGGTGACACTAGGTAGACGTCCCGGTACAATAAATTTTTTACCGCGGGTGCGCTCAATTTTGCCTGATTCTTGGAGTTTTTTAACGGCCTTTTTGACACCTTCACGGTCTTTAGTGCCAACTCCGATCATAATATTCCGAATACCAACTGCTTTCCGCTGGTTATTGAGAAAATCGATTATTTTATTTTTTTCGATTGGCGCTGCCGGTTTTCTGCCGGTTTTCATCATGCTTCTTTATCTGTCAAACTATCTATTTTTTCAGGCGCAACACTTGGAATTTTATCTAAGTCCTTTTCTGGAGATTTTTTCTTAGAAACTTTCTTTTTAGATCTGGCTTTACGATTAGATTTAGCCTTATCACCTTTTGCTGCGAGCCAGATCAGAGCCAAATCCAAGCTGGGTGTTTCTTGATTATCTTCCTCGCCCTTTGGTTTTTTCATGTCTTTTGGCATATTAGCCTTGATCTTGCCGTGCTGAACAAAAGGTCCCCAGCGGCCCCAGCGCATCATCACAGGCTTTTTTGTTCGAGGATGTATGCCAACTTCACGGGGTTCTGGTTTTTTTGGGGCGTTTGCTAAAAGATCACAGGCTCGATTGAGACCTATTGTTAGGACATCATCTTCTTTAAGCGAGACATAAGTGCCGGCCAATTTAATAAATGGACCAAAAGGTCCGATGCCAGCCGTTATCATTTGGCCTGTCTCGGGGTAAACCCCGACTTCGCGCGGAAGTTCAAGTAGCTTTATGGCTATTTCTAAATCGACTTCACTTGGGTCCATCGATTTGGTAAGGGAATTCCTTTTAGGTTTCTTTTTACCTTCACTCTCTCCAAGTTGTACATAAAAACCGTAAGGTCCTCGGCGGAGGGTTATATCAAGGCCTAATGATGGGTGTTTACCAAGTTCCTTGGGACCATTGTCAGTAATTTCCGTACCGTCACCTTCACCGAGGGAAAGCGGACGAGTGTGGCGACAATCGGGATAGCGTGAACAGCCTATAAATGCACCGTGGCGGCCCAATTTTAGGCTCAACTCTCCATCTGGACAAGAAGGGCATTGGCGTGGGTTACCGTCACCATTATCATGAAAAAAATGTGGACCCAGGATATCATTAAGAACATCTAGAACTTCTCGTACCCGTAAATCCGCGGTTCCATCGACCGCTGTTTTGAAATGGGTCCAAAAATCAAGTAGGACGGACTTATAGTCTAATTTACCATCAGAAATTTTGTCGAGTTTTTCTTCAAGATCGGCAGTGAAACTATATTCAACATACTGGCTAAAGAAACTAGAGAGAAAGGCTGTTACTACGCGGCCTCGATCTTCAGGGAAGAAACGGCGACTTTCGACACGGACATAACTTCGATCCTGTAAAACAGAAATAATTGATGCATAAGTCGATGGGCGGCCAATCCCAAGTTCTTCGAGTTTTTTAACTAAACTCGCTTCCGAAAATCTCGGTGGTGGTTGGGTAAAATGCTGTTCCGGAGTTATCAGATTTTGTTCCAAATTTTCACCTTGATTCAGCGGAGGAAGTATTTTTTCTTTATCATCTTGTTCTCCCTTCGTCCCATCACTTTTTTCATCTTTACCCTCTTGGTAGACACGCAGGAAACCATCAAAAGAGATGATGGATCCCGTGGCCCGTAAGGTTATTGCATTATCAGTTTCAGATACACCTTGGGGCTTAATGTCGACGGCAACCTGATCTAATTTGGCTTGTTCCATTTGACTGGCTGCCGTTCGATTCCAAATTAATTGATACAATCGCCGCTGATCGTCATCCAACATAGTAAGATCTTTCGGCAGACGGTTTAAATCTGTCGGACGAATTGCTTCGTGAGCTTCCTGGGCATTTTTTGCTTTGGCCGAATAAACTCGAGGGGTTGCCGGTATATATTTTGAACCGTATGCGCTATTTATATAATCTCTTATGCTAGTGATGGCTTCCCTTGAAATTGATACTCCATCTGTCCTCATATAGGTTATCAGACCCGTAGTTTCCCCTCCGAGTGTTACGCCTTCATATAGGCGCTGTGCTATTTGCATAGTTTTTTTGGCCCCAAAATGTAATTTTCGTGCCGCTTCTTGCTGGAGGGTTGAAGTTGTAAATGGTGGTGCCGGATTGCGTTTAGTCTGTTTTTTTTCAACTTTAGATACACTAAATCTAGAAGCTTTAATTTTTGCAACTGCATTTTGTGCATCTTGTTCGTTCTTAAGGGCTAGTTTACCGAGCCGTTCTCCATTTATATGTGTAAGATTTGCATCAAAGGATTGACCTGAAAATTTTAAAAAATTTACCTTAACAGACCAATATTCGACTGGGTTAAACACTTCAATTTCAGTTTCACG
>CAZXGI010000063.1:0-14038 GCA_964639965.1 uncultured Rhodospirillaceae bacterium | reverse complement strand
TGGTAGCGGAGGAGAGACTTGAACTCCCGACACCCGGATTATGATTCCGGTGCTCTAACCAGCTGAGCTACTCCGCCACACTTTGGGAGCTGTTGTAATAAATGATAAACTAAAAAAAACCTTACCGAATTACAACCGCAGCTAACCCATGGTGATCAAGTATCTGTGATACTGCTATTATATAAAATCTATATAATAGCTCAATAGAACGGCACTTATTTAAATGATAATAGAAAATAAGACAACTAAAAATAGCCTATTGAAAAAGGGGATCGTATTCTGCAAAGATCACATAAATAATAGTGATTCCAGAATGACGTAAATCCTGCGAAATAAGAAAAAATTAGAAAGTTTAGCTTGGCCTTGCAATCCAACCACCACCAAGTACCCGCTCATCAAGATAAAAAACACAGGCTTGACCAGGGGCTATACCTGCATACGGGGTGTACAACAGAACTTCTCCATTTCCACCTCCTGTTGACCGTAATGTAGCCGGCAGTAAAGGCGTCATTGAACGGATCTTAACATCAATATCTATGGCATCCTTATCCAAAGGATCGTCGCCTAACCAATTTATTTTATTCAATGTTATATTCTTTTGTGATAAAGCATCTTTTGGGCCTACTACGACACGTTGTGTATCTGGTTCAAGTCTCAATACGTAAAGTGGATCACCGCCACCAATATTTAAACCACGCCGTTGGCCAATGGTATAATTAATAATACCATCATGATTACCTAGAACCGTACCCGCTTCATTAACAATTTTACCGGGCACAATTGCTCCAGGGCGAATTTTCTGTACAACATCCGCATAATTTCCATTCGGTACAAAGCAAATATCCTGACTATCCGGCTTATCTGCAACAGAAAGACCAAGACGCTCTGCTTCTTGTCGGGTTTGATCCTTAGTCAACCCACCCAGGGGGAAGCGTAAAAAATCTAACTGATCTTGAGTCGTAGCAAAAAGGAAATAACTTTGATCCTTATTATTATTTACCCCTCTATGGAGCTCAAATTTCTTTGTTCCAGCTATGTTTTGTACATAATGACCGGTGGCTAGAACATCCGCCTCTAATTCTTTAGCTCGCAAAATTAGGTCTCGGAACTTTACCGTCTGATTGCACCGAATGCATGGTATTGGAGTTTCACCGGCAAGATAGCTATCAGCAAATTCTTCCATGACATCTTCTCGAAAGCGATCTTCATAATCCAGAACGTAATGCGGAAAACCTTTAGTGTCAGCAACCCGCTTAGCATCATAAATATCCTGACCTGCGCAGCACGTACCCGGCCGAGCTATTGCATTACCATAATTAAAAAGCTGCAATGTAATGCCTATCACATCGTAGCCTGCCTCATGCAGCAACGCAGCTGAAACGGAACTATCTACGCCGCCCGACATTGCAACCACAACCCTAGTATCTTTAGGATCCTTATTTATTCCAAGACTGTTCATTTTTGTTCACTTCGGCCAGTTTTAAATTTCTTTTCGAACATTATTCAATTTCTGCGAAACACTCCATTTCCATTTTCTTCCGCATAAAAAATAGATAACTTCAAGCTTCATCTTTCTTGTTATATCAACTCTGGAAAAAATTAAATAAAAATAACCATTCGATTTATTCTGCGTTTAAACCCATCTGCCAAAAATCTATCTCTAATCTAACCGATTGATTAAATATTTTTGAAAGTTCCTTAAAACGCCCTTCACCTCCTCGCGTACTCATTAAGTTATCAAGCTGCCTAATTTCTGCCTTCGCTAGAGCTTGATATTCATCAGAAGCATACATTTCGATCCAAGATCCGTAAGGATTGTTCTTAATTTGGCTCTTAAAAGAATTCCCAATTTCAGCATATCCTATAATACATGGAGCTAGAGCTACATGTAGGTCTAATAAATCACCGGATAAGCCCTTTTCAAGTACATAACGAGTATAGGCCATCGTTTCAAAGGCCTCAGGTAGAACTTCCATTTCATCCTCACTCAAGTCCCAGTCTGCACAAAATTTAACGTGGAGCTCCATTTCAAAATCAATAATTGCATTCAATCCAATTACGGCCTGCTTAATTTCCACTAGATTACCCGATTTGTAGGCTGCTAAAGCATAAGCTCGGGCAAAATGAATAAGGAACAAATAATCCTGACCCAAGTAGTATTTAAAACTTGAATTTTCCAGGGTTCCATTTGCAAGCTGTATAACGAATTTGTGATTAACAAAAGAATCCCAAATTGCCTTATTATCGGATTTTAGGCGTGAAAATAGGGTCATATCATCAAATTGTGAGTTTCAGAAGGTAAATTTATCACCATACCATCCAACTCTTCACTCATATGAAGTTGGCAACTCAAACGAGATGTTCGAGTTAGTCCAAAAGCAAGATCGAGCATGTCAATCTCTTCTTCTTCTGCAGGTCGAAGTTTCTGGTACCACTCAGGATCAACAATAACATGGCAGGTTGAACATGCTAAAGAGCCTTCACATGCACCCTCAACATCAAAATCATTGGCTTGTGCAATATTTAAAATTGTCTTGCCGATTGGGGCTTCAACTTCGCGAGAAACCCCATTAGGGTCAATGAAAATAATTTTAGGCATAAATTATCTTGTCTTTAACCCACGCTAAAGGACTCACCGCATCCACACTGTCCGGTTACATTCGGATTATCAAAAACAAAACTGGACTGCATTTTATCTTCCACATAATCCATAGTAGAGCCAAAAATATACATCATAGCCAAAGGATCGACAAATATAGTGACACCATCTTGCTTGATAACATTTTCCATAGGTTTTTGTGCCTCAGCATATTCCACGACGTAGCTGTGACCATTGCAACCCATAGTTGTTACCCCGACACGTAAACCTAAAACAGGCTTATCTGATTTTTCTATTAATGTTCTCACCCGCTTTACGGCGGCATCGGTTAATGTGATAGCATTACCTTGGGTATTAATTGTGCTCATAAGTGTTTTCCTAAGCGTAAAACAGTTCTTTATTTATAACTCAAAACATGCCAAGTGCTAGTTTTGCATCCTCAGACATTTTTTCCATATCCCACGCGGGCTCCCAAACCAAATAAACTTCAACTTCACCAGTTCCTTCAACGGATGCAGCAGCATCTGCTACTTGTTGCGGCAGGATACCCGCTACTGGACAACCCGGTGCTGTCAGCGTCATCTGTATTTTAATTGTACCACTTTCAGAAACTTCAAGCTCGTAGATTAAACCAAGCTCGTAAATATCTACTGGAATTTCTGGATCATATACAGTCTTCAAGGCTTCAATGATTGCTTCTTTTGACCTAATAGAAGAACCCTCTTCGAAAGGCTCTCCAGCCTTACCAACGAGACCTCCGTTTTCAATTATATCTGGATCCAGTCCGCCGCCATCTACCGGGGCACCAAATCCAGGTGATCCCGTCGGTCCATGTGGACCCATACCGGGTATATAGTTTGGTGGTAAATTGTCGTCATCCATTATTTTAATCTCATTCTATTATTATTAATCACTCACTTGTTACAGCTTTTTCGCCATGAACCGCCGCATTAATTGTATGCCAAGCCAAAGTTGCACATTTTACTCGCATTGGAAATTGTTTTACTCCTGATAAAACCATTAGTTTTTCAATATCATCGTCAAATTCGTCGGGCGTCTCACCAACATCTTCGCCCTTACACATTTTATGAAAAATCTCAAATAATGCATCGACTTCAGGTATTTTCTTTCCCGTTACTATATTTGTCATCATGGACGCGGAGGCAACAGAGATCGCACAGCCACGACCCTCAAAAGCCACATCTTCGATATTTTGCTTATCCCCAACCTTTACATATACGGTTAGTTTGTCACCACAAAGAGGGTTGTTACCATTTGCTTCACAAGTTGCATCTTCAGGACGGCGAAAATTGCGAGGATTTTTTCCGTGATCCAAGATGACTTCCTGATACAATTCGCGGATATCTTCATCCATCAATCAAATATTTCCTTTGCGTAATTTAATGCACCAACAAGTTGGTCTATGTCATTCGCATTATTATACATGCCTAATGACGCTCGGGACGTCGCAGTTATCCCATACCGATCCATCAACGGTTGTGCACAGTGATGGCCCGCCCGAATTGCAACACCTTTAGCATCGATAATTGTAGCAATATCGTGCGCGTGGATCCCATCAAGCTCAAAAGATATTATAGGTACTTTATTATCTGCTTGGCCAATAATCCGAAGACCTTCAATCTGGGAAAGCTGATTTGTTGTATAGGCTAATAACTTATTCTCATGCAGCCTAATATTTTCAAATCCAATACCTGTCATGTAATCGATAGCCGCGGCTAAACCTACAGCCTCAACAATCGCTGGAGTACCAGCTTCGAACCGAGCAGGTGCCTCACGATAAGTTGTTTTTTCGAATGTAACATTTTCGATCATATCACCGCCACCCTCATACGGTGGCATTCTATTTAAAAGATCAAGCTTTCCCCAAAGAACCCCTATCCCAGAAGGTCCATACAGTTTGTGTCCAGTAAAAGCATAAAACTCGGCATCCAGATCTTGAACGTCCACGCCTTCATGAACAATACCCTGACAACCATCAATTAGCACAGCGGCGCCAACATTATGAGCACGTTGCACAATTTCCTTGATCGGTAAAATCGTACCCAAAACATTGGAAACATGCGTCACAGCCACTAGTTTCGTTTTTGAGCAAAGTAATTTCTCAAACTCATCAATTAGAAAATTTCCCCGGTCATCAATTGGGGCGATTTTAATTTCAATTCCAATTTCATCTCTCAAAAATTGCCAGGGGACAATATTGGCATGATGTTCCATGTGACTTATTATTATTTCATCGCCAGAATTCAAAAATGCCCGACCGTAGGAATGAGCTACTAAATTGATCGCGGCCGTAACATTGCGAGTAAATATAATTTCATTCGGTGTTTTTGCATTTATAAAGTTTGCAACTGTCACACGTGCATTCTCATAATTGTCAGTTGCTAATTGACTTAATTTATAAGCGCCACGATGCACATTTGCATATTCGAAACGATAAGCCTGATTAATTCTATCCAATACCTGAACTGGCTTTTGCGCAGAAGCCCCACTATCCAAAAAAGCTAGGGGTTGATCATTTATTTTTAAACTTAAAGCGGGAAAATCTGCTCGAATGGCGTTAATATCATAATCTAATTCAGAATCAGATTTTAAGACTGTGTTTGAAACAACCATTCTATCGCTCCTTCCAGCCAGAAATCACGGCGCGGAATATACTTTGATAATCCTTATCAACACCTGAATCTATAACCTCTATCAAAAATCCCTCAATTAGCATTGAACGAGCAATAGTATCTGGGATACCACGAGAACGAAGGTAAAATAGTGCATCTTCATCCAATTCACCTGCAGTGAAACCGTGGGCACACTGCACATCATCGGCATAAATTTCGAGCTGTGGTTTGGCATCAATTTCAGCACCATCGGAGAGTAATAGGGTTTTATTGCTCATACGTGCGTCGGTCCCATCCGCACCTTCGGAAACAACGACCGATCCTTGAAAGACACCGCATGCTCTATCATCCAATACCCCCTTATAACTTTCATTAGAGCTTGTATATGGCACTAAGTGTTCAATTGACGTTGTATGATCCATGTGTTGATCTGCTCGACCTATATAAACACCACTAAGATTAGTATGTGCTCCCTCAGCCTGGCAGGCTACATGAATTTCACTGCGGCTCAAACAACCGCCAACTGACAAAATAAAGCTTTCATAAGTTCCATCTACACCCACTCGGGCTTTAACAGATGATAAATTTACGCCTTCAGCACTATCCTCCAAGACACGATAATGCTTAACGTGTGAACCACCATCTACTAAAACTTCAAAAACACTATTGGCAAAATAAGCCCCCTCTCCAACCCCAACATGCCTCTCTAAAATTGTCACCTGAGCTCTATCTTTGGCCACAATTAAACTCCGGGGATGGTGAGTATTTCCTCCGCCACATGATACGAAAGAGACTTCAATCGGCTTAACTACTTCAGCGTTTTCGATCAGAACAACAAGACCATCCTCAATGAAAGCAGTATTGAGAGATAAAAATGGAAAATCCTCAACAGAGCTTATCTGGCCGAGATAATTCTTTATCAAGGCTGGCTCAACAACAAGAGCCTCGGAAAGTGATAAAATTCTTATACCTTTACCAAGCTTACCAATCGCCGAAAGATCTTTATCAAATCGCCCGTTAACAAAAACTAACTTATGAGCTTCTAGGCCTGCCGGCAGCCAATTCACGTGTGTTTGATTAACATCCAAGGCACTACCATTGCCATTTCCAAAATCATCAAGCACCTTAAGGTTTGTATATTTCCATTCCTCAATATTGGGTGTTGGCAAACCATTCGTGGAAAAACTCTTGAGACCACGTCTGCGTAACTTGTTAAGCCATGGCTCGGAGCAAGTAAATTCCGCCACTCGGTTCAGTTCAATAAAGTCCTGACTAGATTGTAGCAAGCCACTCATGTTTATGCCGCCGCCTCTGTGTAATTTGCATAACCATTTTTTTCCAACTCAATAGCCAGATTTTTATCTCCGGTATCGACAATCTTTCCGTCGGCTAGCACATGAACCACGTCAGGAATTATGTAGTCAAGTAAACGCTGGTAGTGAGTAATCACAAGCATACTCCGTTCTGCCGATCTCAACGCTGTCACACCCTCACCTACAATACGAAGGGCATCCACATCCAAACCACTATCAGTTTCGTCTAACACAGTTAAAGTAGGGTCAAGTATCGCCATTTGCAGCACTTCCGCCCGTTTTTTTTCACCACCAGAAAAACCAACATTTACAGCTCGTTTCAACATATCATCGTCTATGTTTAAAACCTTCGTTTGTTTGCGAACGAACTTTAGAAAATCCATCGCATCAAATTCGGATTCACCACGATATTTCCGGACAGAATTTACCGATGCTTTCAAGAAATTCATCATAGAAACACCGGGAACTTCAACGGGATATTGAAATGCCATAAACAAACCTTCACCTGCGCGTTTTTCAGTCTCCATATCAAGTAAATTTTGATCCTTATAAATGATACTTCCGCTGGTAACTTCATAACCTTCACGACCGCAGAGAACATAAGATAGCGTTGATTTTCCTCCACCATTGGGACCCATAATTGCATGCACCTCGCCTGGCCCAATAGTCAAATCAAGTCCTTTAAGGATTTCTGTTTTACCAACCTTGACATATAAATTCTTAATTTCTAACATTAATTTTTTCTTTCTAAAAAGTCTTAACCAACACTACCTTCTAGGCTAATCCCAACAAGTTTCTGTGCTTCTACAGCAAACTCCATAGGGAGTTCTTGCATTACATCACGGCAGAAACCATTAACTATCAGGGCAACCGCATCTTCTTCTGGAATACCACGTTGGCGACAATAAAATAATTGATCTTCAGCAATTTTAGATGTCGTCGCTTCATGTTCGATTTTAGCTGACTTATTGCGACTTTCGATATAAGGCACCGTATGTGCTCCACATTCCTTCCCTATCAACAACGAGTCACATTGAGTATAGTTTCGAGAACCCTCTGCCTTTGGCATCATCTTAACCAAACCACGATATGTACTTTGTGATTTACCAGCTGATATTCCCTTCGCAATTATCTTAGAACTTGTATTTTTACCTAGATGAATCATCTTAGTTCCAGTATCTGCCTGTTGATGATTATTGGTAATCGCCACTGAATAAAACTCGCCGACTGAACGATCCCCTTGTAAAATACAACTTGGGTATTTCCAAGTAATCGCCGAGCCTGTTTCAACCTGCGTCCATGACACTTTAGCATTTCGACCTCGGCAGGCAGCACGTTTAGTGACAAAATTATAAATACCGCCAACACCATTTTCGTCACCTGGGTACCAATTTTGAACGGTAGAATATTTGATATCTGCATCATCAAGAATAACCAGTTCGACAACCGCAGCATGAAGTTGATTTTCATCTCGCATAGGAGCTGTACAACCTTCAAGATAACTCACTTTAGACCCCGCATCGGCGATAATGAGCGTGCGTTCGAATTGTCCAGTATTTGACGCATTAATTCGGAAGTAAGTTGATAGTTCCATAGGACAATTGACGCCCTTTGGTATGTATACAAAAGAACCATCTGTAAAAACTGCAGAATTAAGAGTAGCAAAATAATTGTCCGAATAGGGAACAACTGAGCCCAAGTATTGTTTTACAAGATCTGGGTGCTCTTTAACAGCTTCGGAAATTGGGCAGAAAATTACTCCTTCCTTTGATAGGGCCTCCTTAAAGGTTGTGGCAACAGAAACACTATCAAATACTGCATCAACTGCGACATTCTTAACCCCGGCAAGAATTTCTTGTTCATGAAGGGGAATGCCCAACTTTTTATAGGTATCCAATATTTCTGGATCGACATCTTCAAGACTCTCGGGACCTTCTTCTGCCGATTTTGGTGCTGAATAATAATACGAATCTTGATAGTCAATTGGCGGGTAACCCACCTTTGCCCAATCCGGTTCTTTCATAGTCAACCAGTGGGAATACGCTTTCAATCGCCACTCAAGCAACCAGTTTGGCTCTTCCTTTTTCGCCGAGATAAAACGTATAATGTCTTCGTTAAGCCCTTTAGGTGCTTGGTCCGACTCAATATCGGTCACGAAGCCATATTTATATTTCTCAATTAACTCAACTTGATCAACTGTTTCTATTACTGCTGCCATTCTCTATTCTGCCACGTTATCTATGTTCATAGGTTTACCGCATACTTTAATAAAAATTTTAGGCGACTTTCACCAAACTTCCAATATTTACTTTTGTATAGATTTTCTTCCACTCTTTTACGAAGTCATTAACATCTTGGATCGTATTTCCATTACCCAGGCTAACCCTAATCACATTTGCAGCAATCCCTTCTTCAACACCCATCGCCCTTAAAACATGGGAGGCTTGAATTTTACCTGAAGAGCAAGCAGAGCCAGCACTAATCAAAATACCTTGGAGATCAAAACTCATCACTTGGGTTTCACTGCTTACACCAGGCATAAAAATACAACTTGTGTTAGGTAGGCGATCAACATTTTCACCATAAATGACAATTTCCGGGGTTATTTGTTTGATAGATTTTTCCAGCACGTCTCGTAGTTCTCTTATCTTGTCAACATGCGACAAGTCTTCAACTGCTTCCGCAGCAACACCAAAACCAGCGATCCCGGAAAGATTTTCAGTTCCTGCTCGCTGACCACGTTCCTGCCCCCCGCCTCGCATGAGAGCTTCCAATGAAATTTCTTTATCAATTATCAACGCACCAACGCCCTGGGGACCGCCAATTTTATGCGCTGATAAACTAATAAAATCAGCTCCAAGCATCGCTTTATCAATTTTGATTTTACCACAAGCCTGAATAGCATCAGTATGAACCAAAGCGCCATATTTCTTTGCAATTTCTGAAACTTTAGCAACTGGCTGAATAACACCAGTTTCATTATTTGCCAGCATTACAGAAACAAGGGCTTGACCCTCGTTTCTGTCGAGCCGGACTTCAAGATCTTCTAGATCAATTAACCCATTTTCATCTACCGCAACCTCTTCAACATTATTTCTCGCATCCAATATCGAATAATGCTCAACAGCGGAAACCAAAATACGTTCACATTTTATCCCATTGATAACTAAATTATTCGCTTCCGTGCCACCACTTGTAAACACAACTTCCAGTGATGAAACCCCTACCAATTTAGCGACCATTTCGCGCGCGACTTCAATCTTTTGGCGTGCTAACCGCCCAGCAGCATGAACAGATGAAGCATTACCGCCAAGAGCCAAAGTCTTTGTGATAATCTCAGAAACCGCAGGCATAACCGGTGTCGTCGCGTTATGATCGAGGTAAATAACTTGATTCATTAAATTTTTCCAACTTGCCCAGCTGCGTTAAGAGTTTTTTCCCTCAAAGTTGGGACTATGTCATCTGCGATAATGTTAGATGGAAATAAATGTTTTCCACTTGTGCCTGCAATCTTATTTCCAACAACATCTGCCAGTGTGACAGAATCCAAATAAAGAAAAATTTGATTGCCCAACTCAGACCACAAATCGTGAGTCAGGCAACGCGAGTGATCGGCATTGCAACCTTTTGATGAGCCATTAGAACAGCGCGTTGTCTGAATGGGCTCTTCTGCCGCTATAATAATATCCGATATTTTTATTTGACCAGCTTTTCGCGCCAATAAATAACCACCACCTGGCCCTCGAACAGATATCACTTGGGAACCTTTACGCAATTTAACAAATATCTGTTCCAGATACGAAAGCGAGATGTTTTGTCTAAGTCCAATATCAACTAAAGAAACAGGCACATCTTTACCTTGGCAGGCCATGTCCACCATTGCCATTACCGCATATCTACCTTTAGTACTAAGTTTCATCACAGTTTCCCACTTCTGACATCCTCATTTTAAAAAACTGTACATTCATTCAATCACCAGATTTTGCCACTTTTTTTACTTTTCCGTTCTCAATTTCAGTATTACTTTTTTCCAATTCCGTCTCCAGTTTTATAACCCGCTCGCCAAGTATATTGAGTTGATGTCGTAAACTTTCAAAACTTCGAGCTATTGGATCAGGAAGACCCTCAATTGGAGTGCCATAAGCACAAAATTCATCCTCAAGTGACCTATCCCTTCCCATTACAATTTTAGCTGGGATACCAACCATAGTGGCTCCTTGCGGCACATCTTGCAAAACAACAGCATTTGCGCCAATTCGAGCACCGTCACCCACTATCAAAGGACCTAAGACTTGAGCGCCAGAACCTATAATAACCCCATCACCAATTGTGGGATGGCGTTTCCCCTTTTCAAGTGAAGTTCCACCTAGTGTAACCCCCTGATAAAGAGTAACGTCATCTCCAACCTCAGAAGTTTCTCCGACCACAACACCCATACCATGATCGATAAAAAGACGCTGACCAATTTGGGCTCCTGGATGTATTTCTATGCCGGTTAAAAATCGACCTAAATTAGAAATCACACGGCCAACAAGAAAAAACTTTTTCCGCCATGCAAGGTTTGCAAATCTATAAAACAAGATAGCATGGTAACCGGGATAACACAGGATAACCTCAATGTGGGAGCGAGCAGCCGGATCACGAACTATGAAAGAATTCACATCTTCACTTAACCTTTTAAAAAAATTTTTTTCGTTCATAGCATTAATTTCCGTGCATTAATTCGCTTAAAGTATTAAAAAGCTTTTCTTGAAGATAAAACCAAATTAAATAATGACACTAGTTTTAGCTAAGCGACATTGTGGTCAGTATATAGTTATCCTGACTAAATTAGTCAAGTATTACAATAAGACAAAGCTAAAAGCTGTTTATGTCATAGTAAAAAATTAGTATCTCTAACCCAAGCTTGATAGGCAAATTAACAGAACTATGCCGGACGTAATTTTTAATGGACCAGATGGGCGCTTAGAAGGTCGCTATCATCAAAGTAAAAAAGCTGACGCGCCAATTGCAATTGTGCTGCATCCTCACCCTCTTCATGGGGGAAACATGAATAATCGCATAATTTATACCTTGTATAATGCCTTTGCCGAAAGAGACTTTTCCGTCTTACGATTTAATTTTCGAGGTGTTGGACGTTCTCAAGGTTCTTTTGACGGCGGCATTGGAGAATTAAGTGATGCTGCCTATGCTTTCGACTGGATGCAGCAAATTAACAGAAATAGCCAATTTTGTTGGATCGGTGGTTATTCTTTTGGAGCATTGATTTCTATGCAATTAATGATGCGAAGGCCCGAGATTGAAGGATTTATATCAATTTCGCCACCGGCAAATACCGAAGATTTTTCTTTTCTGGCACCTTGTCCTTCCTCTGGACTTATTTCCCACGGTGATTCTGACGATTTAATTCCAATTGAAACCGCATCAAAACTTGCCACTAAACTTGGGGCCCAAAAAAATATCAAGGTTAAATTCGCTGCTATAAAAGGAGCAGACCACTTTTATAATAATAAAATAGACCTTCTAAATACAGAAATTTGTCAATATTTGGATGAATCATTGGCACCCGAAGAAGAAAAAAAACCCGGGAAAGCAAAGAAACACAAAAAAAAATAAATATGTTATCGGCGATGAATATCACCGCCAGTGAGTGCGACTCTCACGCCCGTGGTACTGGGAAAGCTTAATGGTAAATTCAAAAGAGATCGAACTGCCAAGAAAGCAAAGGCTTGAGCTTCTACGGCATCTCCGTTCCAGCCAACATCCTCAACTGGTACGACTTTAAGCCCCAGACGTTTTGATAACTCATCCATCATGAATGAGTTGTGGCGCCCACCACCAGTTGCCAACCAGCGTGTATTAGTTTCAGGAAAATATTCTAAAGAAAGAGCTATAGTCTCAACTGTAAAAGCAACCAACGTCGCTGCCGCATCTTCAATTGCCAAATCATTAACACAAGAAAAATCGAACTGATTCCGATCAAGGGACTTTGGTGGTTCCTCACTGAAATATGAATGAGTTAATAATTTGGCTAGAATTTTCTTGTTAATCTGACCCTGCCGAGCAACCGCACCATCTTTATCATAAGCCACCCCGACCTTTTTTCTCATTAAATCATCGATCGGAGCATTACCCGGACCCGTATCAAATGCAAGCAAAGCCTTATCGTTTATAAAGCTTACATTTGCAACACCACCAATATTAACAATCACAGTGGTATCTGAGAATTTTTTTGCCAGCGCTTTATGATATATAGGCGTAAGGGGTGCGCCTTGCCCTCCAGCCAAAATATCAGCGCTTCTAAAATTACTAACAACAGTAGTATTTAGGAGTTCTGCCAACAAATCACCGTCCCCGACTTGTAATGTAAAATGCTGGTTAGGGTCATGATGAATTGTATGGCCATGAAAGCCAATAACGTCAATTTCCAAACTTAATTGTTCATATTTGGCGTATAATTCACCTAGAAGTGCCGCATGCTGATATGTAAGGTCTTTTTCTAGAACCGGGGACACCTTCTGTTTACCCAGTACAGCCCTTAAACGATCTTTGAAGTTCTCAGTATAAGCTTTTGATTCAAAAGGACCAAAATATGTAATAGAATGACCATCAGTTTTTATAATCGCGGCATCTATTCCGTCTAATGAAGTCCCACTCATCAAACCCAGGGCTGTATATATCTTAGGCGCTTCCATAAATTCTACTAATCAAATAAACTTTTTTTCTATCAATGTTTCATGTAGCTAACAATTGTGGCGTTAGTATGATTATGCTAAATGACTCATACAAATATTTGGTGAAAAGGGCCTTAATCTCTATATAGTATTTCATATTTTTAATAAGAGTAACAAATAAATCATGGTTAATTACAAATCAGAATTTCTAGATACGATAACAAAACGCGGTTTTCTCCATCAATGTACAGATCTCGAAACACTAGATGAACGCGCTTCATCAGAAATTATCCCAGCATATATTGGATTTGACTGTACTGCTCCCAGTCTCCATGTGGGTTCCTTATTGCCAATAATGTTACTCAAATGGCTGCAAAAAACTGGCCATAAACCGATCGTTCTTATGGGCGGTGGAACAACAAAAGTTGGCGATCCTTCCGGTAAAGATGAAAGCCGTCAGCTTTTAACTGACAAAAAGATAAATTCTAATATGGAGAGCATTAGGTCTATTTTTTCTAAATATCTAAAATTCGGCAACGGTCCAACCGATGCCATAATGGTCAATAATGCTATCTGGCTTGATAATTTGAATTATATTGATTTTCTTAGAACCTACGGCCCTCATTTTTCCATCAACAGAATGATGACTTTTGATAGCGTAAAATTAAGACTTGAACGAGAACAATCACTTACGTTTCTAGAATTCAACTATATGATACTTCAGGCATATGATTTTCTCGAACTTTCAAGACGCAATAATTGTGTTATGCAAATGGGGGGGTCGGATCAATGGGGCAACATTGTTAACGGTGTGGAGCT
>CAZXGI010000062.1:0-14185 GCA_964639965.1 uncultured Rhodospirillaceae bacterium | reverse complement strand
TGCCAATTGCAGAAGGATTAATCGCTATTGCTTCTGGGATAACGGGTACAAACCTCTACGAGAGCGGGCGCTCTCTTGAAAATCTTGGTCTCGCTGATTTGACAAAAAATGACCTCCATGAACTTTTAGCTACAGGACTTTCCTAATGGCAAACGCACCTAACATTGTCGCTTTGGGAGCGGGTCGTATGGGGCGGGGTATCGCTCAGGTATTTGCCTTTGCCGGTCATGATGTAACAATCGTAGACTTCAAAGAACGTAATGAACAAGAATCTCGAAACCTTATAAGAGAGGCAAAAGCTGAAATTAAAGAAAATCTCGAATTTTTGGCATCTTTAGATGTGATAAGCGCTTCAGATATTGAACCTATCATTGATAAAATAAAAGGGGTCTCTCTGGTCGAAGCCGAATACGTACTGGAAAGTGCTGATTATATTTTCGAAGGTGTGCCCGAAGTTCTTGAAGCAAAAAAAGATGCAATAAAACGAGCTAGCATATTAGCATCAGACCGGACAATTATAGCCTCCACAACATCCACCATGCTCGTCACTCAACTGATGGAATACAGCTCAAGGCCTGAAAACTTCTTAAATGCTCACTTTCTAAATCCAGCATATTTGATACCACTGGTTGAAGTTAGTCCCAGCGAGAAAACAGATCAAAATCACCTTAATAAATTTCTAGTTCTTCTTGAATCAATTGGAAAATTAGCTGTGACATGCAAAGCATCTCCCGGATATATTATTCCCCGCTTTCAATCCCTAATCATGAGCGAAGCTGCCCGAATGGTTGAGGAAGGGGTTGCTTCTGCAGAAGATATTGACCGGGCTGTTAGGGTCGGCTTCGGTATTCGTTACGCTACCATGGGGCCAATTGAATTTATCGATTGGGGGGGGCTGGATATTTTACATTATGCAAATGCATATCTATCTGAGAATATCGACAAACGTTTTAAAGCTCCTAAAATCATCGAAGAAAAGATGAAAAGAGGGCACTTGGGAATGAACCACGGGAAGGGTTTTTATGATTTCGAGAAAATGGATATTGAGTCTTATAAGCGTGAAAAATTATCTACGTTCATCGAACTTCTCAAACATTTAGATCTTATGCCCAAGAAAAGCTAAACCAGAATTTTAACAGTGTCCTAAATAGACAAAGGAACGGTTGCAAGGAGTTATTGATTTTCTAATGGAAGCACGAGGATCCTAGTAGGCTACTAAAGCCATTTGCTTTAATGCACCTTGGATTAACTCACTGTCCCCACGGCCAAATTCATTTGCAACATCGAAATGGTTAAGACCTTTCAGTATTATCGATTGACACGAATTACCAGCAGATTTCCACGCGGAAGCGTACGCTTGGCCCTGTCGCTGAAATTCCTCGAGTTCTCCTTCACCCCAACATACTATTATGGCAGGGCCTTGTTTTGGGATATGTTTCAAAGAATTATTTCGATCAGCATCAATTTGGCTAAGCTTTAAATAATCGTTCCTTGCGCTTAAACGTACAGGTTCAAGATCATAGGGGCCGCTTGCCAAAACAGCTCCTTTTACAACGTTTTCCGGTAATTTATAATTTTCATGCCACCCTCCCGAAAGCACACATGCAGCTAAATGTGCTCCAGAAGAAATGCCAGATAAAAATATCTTTTCTTTATTTCCACCAAACGAATCAGCATTTTTCCAAACCCAATTGACGGCTCGACGCACCTGATCGACAATCTCGTTAAGAGAGAACTCAGGAGCTAAACCGAAATTTAGAGCAATAAATATTGCTCCTGCAGATACAAAATAGGGAGCCGGATAATGCGCATGTTCCTTGCTTAATTGCCTCCATGCACCGCCATGAATATGAATGTGAATCGGCGCGGAAGGACTATCGGCTCGAAAAATGTCAAGAAGCTCAACACCCATATCACCATAAGCGATATCTTTTTCAAAATTGAGAGACCGTCTTGCGGCATCTCCTGCCTCATTCCAATACTTAAGGTATTTCGAGATATCCGGGACGAGGGTTGCTTGATTGTATTGAGCATCCAGTTCCGTCTGTGAATAATTGAGATAGACCAATTCTATTTTCCTTTACCGAAATGGTATTATAATTTCCTTGGTTTTAACAACTTATCTTTTGAATTTAATGTTTGAACAATTTGAGCCGGCGTAAAAGGTTGTTTAGACATTTGTACGCCCATTGGTCGCAAGGCGTCATTCAAAGCACACCAAATAGCGGCTGGTGCTCCAAGAGTTCCTGCCTCTCCCGCCCCCTTGGAACCAAGCCCAGTACCTAATGCTGCATTTTCAATGTGAGCAACATGTATATCCGGCATCTCAGAAGCGAGTGGTAATGCATAGTCAGCAAACGAAGCTGTTAGAAGTTGACCTGCATTATTATACCTGCACTCCTCAAATAAGACTGCACCAATTCCCTGCACTATGCCACCACGAAGTTGTTCATCTACCAATAGGGGGTTTACAATTTTACCACAGTCTTCCACTACCCAATGATTTAACAATGTAATTTTTCCTGTACCAATATCAACTTCAAGATAGCTCCCCTGTATGCCGTTGGCCATAAAATAGGGGAATGAACGTGGAACAAAATGACGAGTAACATTCATTTCAAAATCCAGATCCGATGGCAGGGTATCTTGTCTAAAATGCAGGGTGTGTGATAATTCTCTAAGCTCCATAATAAATCTAGAATCACGAAAAACTTTTCCGTTAATTAGAGATAGATTTTCGGGGATTTCCTGCGTAATTCCAGCAGCAGCCTTTAATATTTTCTCGCGCAAATCAATTGAAGCCAGGCGTGCGGCTTCGCCTCCTATGGCTAACCCGCGGGATGCCCAGGAGCCGCCACCATAAGGTGTTGTGCGGCCATCACCAGCTTCGACAGAAATAGAATCAAACCTCACCCCAAGGTTCGCCGAGATTATTTGCTGGATTCCCGTTAATGTCCCCTGTCCCTGATCAGTAGTGCTGGTTGTGCAGTGCACTGATCCAGATGGATCGAGCCTTAAAGAGCAGCCCTCTTGAGCACTAACGTTTATTCCGGCAGGGCCATAAAGACCCGCACCTACAGCTGTTTGCTCGACAAATGTAGCTAGTCCAATGCCTCGAAAAATACCATTTTGACGTTTTTCCTTTTGTTCTTTGCGCAAGACTTCATAATCCATTTCGGACAATATAGTTTTAAGACCTTCATCTAGTGAAATATTCTCAAATTCAAGACCACTAGCAGACTTCAGCGGCATGTTTTTTGACTTCAAATGGTTCAGCCGTCTTATTTCGGCTGGATCTATACCCACTTTTGCAGCAGCAATATCCATAAGTTGTTCGATAATAGTGCAACCTATGGGTTGCCCTACTGCCCTATAAGCGCCACAGGGTGTTTTGTTTTGATAAACAACTCTCACTCTTCCTTTGAAAGCTGGCAGTCGATAAGGAGCGCCGGTAAACTGGACAGCTTGAATACCGTCCCCAACACTGGTTCGAGGATAAATAGAATAAGCACCAATCGCCGATAAAATGTCAACATCAATTCCTCGTATTAGCCCGTTTTGGTCAAGAGCGAGGCGACCATGGGCCTTCATTTCTCGGGAATGAATGTCGGAAAGAAAAGACTCTTGACGATCGGCTGTGTACTTCACCGGACGCCCTAATATTACACTTGCAACAACTGCCGCCATCTCGTCCGGGTAAGCATGCAGTTTAATGCCAAAAGCTCCGCCCACGTCTTTTGCTATGACATGAACTTTGTTTTCGTCCAAACCTAGGTGATGAGCATATACATTTTGCATTTGATAAGGCGTCTGATGTGATTGATACACGGTAAGTTGACGGTTCGTGGGTTCAAAACTTGCAAGTACGGAGCGGGCTTCAAGAGCAACACCGGCCTGACGTCCAAATTCAAATGTGTGTTCTACAACAATATCAGCTTCAGAAAAGGCTGTTTCTACGTTTCCTTCTTCAATTGGCATTTCCAATGCGAGATTAGTCTCAAGCGCTGAATGAACGATCGGCATTTCATTGTTTAAAGCATCCATGGGATCAACGACTGCGGGCAGTTCTTCCCAATCAATTACGATCAACTCGGCAGCTTCTTCTGCCAATGCACGTGTTTCCGCGATTATACCGCAAACGGCCTCACCCTGCCACGCAGTTTCCTTTAACGCTAAGGCATGTTGTGGGGGGGATATCATATTTGGTAGGAAGTCAATTTTAGCTATGAAAGGTTTACATATTTTTGATATATCAGTGCCCGTAATTACCCGCACTACACCTTTAACTTTCTTTGCTTTAGTGGTATCAATGGATTTTATTAAAGCATGCGCGTAAGGTGATCGCACGAAAGCTATATGTGCCATGCGTGGCAGAAAAACATCATCAGTAAAAGTACCTCTACCCGCGGCGAGACGAAATCCGGCAGGACGGGCTAATGGAGCTCCAATTACTTGATCCGACGAATTCATTTTATTATACCCCCTTCGCTCCTTTCGAAAAAAATGCTTTCAACGGCATCAATAATTGCTTGATAACCAGTACATCGGCAGATATTTCCGGAGAGTTCCTCACGTATTTTGCTACGGCTTAGACTTTTATTTTCATTTAAGATTTCTATAGCAGTTAATACTATACCGGGCGTACAAAATCCGCATTGTAAAGCATTTCGCTCCACAAAAACTTCAATTAATCGTTCTGCTTCACCGGATTCAACGACGCCTTCTATTGTGTCAATTATGGCTCCATCTATTTGAGAGGCGAACATCAAACAACCACGAATAACTAGGCCATTTACGCGTACTGAACATGCCCCACAAACACCATGTTCACATCCTAGATGACTGCCTGTTAGCCCTAATTCCGTCCGCAAAAAATCAGTTAAGTGTTGATTTGGCTCCACTAATTTTTCAATTACATCACCGTTAACGGTTAATTTTACAGGAATTAAATGAGACATTAACTTGTCCCTTCAAAAATATCCAATAAGCTTCGTTTTATCAATGAACGAGCCTGGATCCGCTTTGTTTTCGGGTCGCCAGAAAGATCAGTCATCGGATTGAGTTGTTGAACAACTTGGTCCGCGATCTCATCTGGGTTTGGCCCCGAACTTACCATTTGGGAAGAAATTTCCACAACACGGGGCCTTTCCTCACAACCAAATACCACCAGTTTTAAGTTGCTAACACCCTTTGGGCTACTTTGCGCCGTTGTGACTACGCCGACTAATGCAAAGTCGCCGTGACGAAGGCTTAATTCGTGAAAAGCCCACAGATCATTGGCTTTCTGAACAGGAAATTCAACAGCCTTCAATATTTCATTAGGTTGCTTATCTGTAGCCATAACCCCCAGAAAAAAATCACCCGACTTTACACGTCTTTCACCGTCGCAAGATTCCAGAATTATGGTGGCATCGAGAGCAATAGAGCAAGCCGGCATCTCTGCGGCTGGATCTGCATGCGATAAACTACCCCCAAACGTGCCACGGTTCCGAACCCCTCTATGCGCGACCTGTTTAATCGCGCAGGAAATTAATGGGAGATTTTCATTTATTAATGGATTGTTGGTTAGTTCTACGTGTCGGGTCGTTGCTCCTATTCTTAGTAATTGACCCTTGAGTTCGATCCCACTCAGTTCGGTAATTAGGTTTATATCAATTACAACCTTTGGTTGTGATAGACGCATATTTAATATTGGTACTAGACTTTGCCCGCCGGCTAATATTATGGCATCGTCTCCAAATTCGGCTAAAGCCGAATGAACTTGATCAAGACTTTCAACGCGTAAGTATTCAAACCTTGGTGATTTCATTGTCTTTGCTACCTATCAATAGGCCCTCAATGTCTTGATCTATTTTGCCCGGTTATCCTTATATCTATAGTTTAATGACATTAATTTAAAGATTTAATGTGCCGTTTAATATCCATTAAAAAAAACAAAAATATATACAACCGTTATTATTAAGCAGCCTAGAGTTATTAAAATTCCGAGTATAGAAATATAATTTGTTTGGCTCATACAATAAAACTATGCGGTATTTGCTGATGGTAATGAGTTGAAGGATTGATTATAATTTCACTTCAGGTAGACAGGAGGAGAGATATGGGTAAATTACGTCATATAGCGATGCAAGTTCCAGATCTAGAAAAAGCCGCGCAATTTTATGAAGGGGTTTTTGAGATGGAACGGGTTGGGGAAGCTGAATCTCCTATCGGAAATGCTATTAGTCTTTCCGATGGTGTGATGAATCTGACCCTGCTCAATTTTCCTGACGGAAAGGGCGGAATGATTAATGATAAGAAGTGGGCGGGATTACATCACTTCGGATTTGTTGTGGAAAATAAGGAGGCCGTCGCTGAGAAAATTGAATCGTCTGGTGGAAAATTTTTCATGGAGTTACCGGCGTATCCCGGCGTAGATGCTGAATCTAAATTTAAAGACGTCAATGGTGTAGTGTTTGATGTTTCCGAACACGATTGGCGCCTTTAAGTATATATCATAATGAGAATAATTTCGGCCCAAGAGCAAACCGTTTCTCTCAACAGTGATATAAAAAATGCCAAGATATCTTTTAATGAAATGACAGCCAGTGCGGTTGTTGTTGAGATTGAAACATATAGAGGACGCTTCAAAGGTCTTGGATTTTCATCATACGGACGTTATGGCCATGGCGGTATCCTGCGGGAGAGATTTTTGCCCCGATTAAGAAATATAACCAATATCGATACTGACGCTACAAGTGTTCAAATAATTTCAAATATCTGGAATAAACTCATGGCCGATGAAAAAGAAGGAGGTCACGGAGAGAGGTCCGGAGCCGTTGGAGTGGTCGAAACGGCCCTTTGGGATGCTCTCGCTAAATCGGAGGAACTACCTTTATGGGCTTTATTAGAACGTGATGCCGGATGCGTAGATGCAAAAACATTTTCCTCAGGGCAAACGGCGGTTTATGCAAGCGGCGGACATTACAAATCTAATAATCCTAGTATCAAAGAACTGGCAACGGAAATTAAACAAAATATGGATATGGGTTATGGTTGGTCCAAAATTAAAATTGGTGGTGTAACTCCTGCTAAAGATATGGCAAGGATTGAATCTGCCATAAAAGCAGCTGGCGACCCGGGACTAATAGCTGTTGATGCCAACTGTGCATATCATAGCAATAGTAAAAAATCACTCCTAAATGATATTGACCAACTTGGTTTACGGTGGATAGAAGAACCAGTTAATCCGCTTGATTATCAGGCTCTAAGTGATTGCGCAGGATTCATGAGCACTCCGATTGCAACAGGAGAAAATATTTTCTCAAGAATAGATACCGTGAATTTACTGCACTATGGCGGACTTCGGGCTAATACAGATAGATTGCAGATGGATATAGTTCTTTCTTACGGTCTCACAGAATATATACGGATGATAGAAGATATTGAAGCATTCGGTTGGTCACGGCAAAGCCTTATACCACATGCTGGCCACCAGGTAGCTCTTCATGCCGCTGCTGGTCTCGGCTTAGGGGGGCATGAGGTTGCTTCCGGAAGTAGTGGTCCTTTTAGTGGTGTTTCAAATGATACTAAAGTTGAAGGCGGGTTGGCTATACTTGGATCATTACCAGGGATCGGCATTGAAAATAAGCCTGAACTATATAAATTTTTTGATGGAATTCTTTAAAGAGGAACTGAGATAACTGAGATTGATCCGCCGGATTGCAGCAAATCTATTCGCTTTGACTTAATTCTAAAACCACCTTTTAGAGGCCTTAATTCATGAGTAACTGAACCGGTAAACCGGTTTTCAAGATCATCACGGGCTTCTGTAACAATTAATTTGGAATTCGTTATGATAGTTTTGTTTTGTTTTGCTACTGTTACATTCCCTATCAAATGGACAGTCTCAGGGGGAGGAGTGACGGAATAAGCCCGTGGATGTGATAACCGCTGTATGCGCAATTTTAGTAAGGGTACATCTTCGAGAATTATAGAAACTTGACCTTTCATATCAGTCTGGTCGGATGAAGTCGGGATCCAATATATGGCGTCGAGATCAAATAGGTTGAGCCATTCGTCAAATTTACCGGAATCGAGCAGATCTGCTTCATGAGCAAGAAATTCAGCGACCTTTAAAATCAAACTCGTACTCATTGAGTCATCCATTGACGCCAAGCTCCCGCTTGTGCCCGAAGCGGCAATTCACTCGATGTAGTTGATAGTAGCCCATTTTTATTTTTTTTATCAGTGGCTAATCCCCGCCGACTATCAAGATTTTGCAATGAGCCGTTCTCAAGGCCGGATTGAACTCTACGAAAAATTTCCAAATCATCAGCAAAAATCATTGACGCCGGTGATACTAAAGTTCCCAAGAATCGAACGGCGCGATAAAAAATTTCATCCGGGGCTCCCCGCAGACGAAAACAATAACCTTCAATAATTGTTTCATTAACCGAAATAGGATGAACGACCCTTATTTGGTGAAATTGCGAATTTACATTAAGATTTGGCCAAACTAAATTATTAAATCTATCCATACCAAGTATGGCGGCAGCTTTATTTTTTCCATAAGATTTTTCTAGAGCTTCTCTATAGATCCTGGTATCTTTATCTTCTTGTTGAGGAGCTAGAAGTCCTGATTTATAGAAACCTCCCATGTATGAATGCCCTTGGAGAAAACCACTCAGCTCAATAGCGTTCCAGTCATCGGCTTTTAACCCATTTGATACCATCATACCTTTTGTTTGACCCCTATCGATCAGGTGATCGTGAGGTTCGGCTCCCCCTTCGGCCTGACGTGCTGAAGTTACAGAAGACTCGTGAACGTAGCCTGGATGAACAATATCGTTTGCATTCTCATGGTGTAGTTTCCAATTACCCGGATAACGAATAGAAAAGCTCCCTCCTTCAATTGCAATCTCACCATCTGGTGCGCGATCAATAAGATTATCTATAGCCTCAGTCATAGGTCCTAAAAACTCTCCAAGGCTTGGCCCTTCAGAAACTTTACTAGCAAATACAAATCCTCTGTATGAATCCACTCTTGCGGCTGAAGCCAAATGCAAAGAACGGTCTTTCATATCAAAAGTATTTGGGTAGCTGTCCAAATCGGGGACAGCCTTTAATTCTCCATCTAAACCAAATCCCCAGGCATGATAGGGACAGACAAATGATTTTGCGTTACCTTGTTGAACAGCACAAAGGCGAGTGCCTCGATGGGTGCAATTGTTAGAAAGTACGCGAAGAGATTTGTCAGCTTGTCTTACCAAAATTACTTCATCGCTTCCCATCCTCGTCCGCCTAAAGTCACCTGTAGCTGGAACTTGGCTGGTATGGCCAACGAAAATCCACACCCGGCGGAAAATGCGCTCCATCTCTAAATCAAAAATTTCAGGATCTGTATAAGCTAGGGCTTTCATGCCCTCTGGGTTCGCGATGGATTCAATTTCACTATTCGTATACATCCCACACATATAAGTATTTGCATTCTCCAAGGTCAAGCCGCACAAACCTTAAATTTTTACTAAAGTACTTATATTTTATTGCTCATTAACCTATATCTTTGGAAAACGTTAATTTTGGCATTAAATCACTGCTAGAGATTTTTTTTGACAATACTGTAACTAAATAATTTTTACCAAGGTAATTTGGCAGGGTTGATCTCCTGAATTATTCAGGACGCTCACAGAAGGGACAAGAATAACTTGTAGAATGCACTGGCCAAATCGCGGAATATAGTATTAATTGTATAAATGAGAATTATTGCTGAAGTATAGTTTGGTAATAATTAAGTTAAATAAGATATATAGGGGGTTTAAGTGAACAAGATAATTTTTATATTAGGAAACCAAAAATATACGATTGTTAGCATGGTACTGGCCGCAATCATTTCTTTGAACTGGTCATCAGCAAATGCAGGAGAGGTTAAGCTAAAAGCTGCTAGCTTTCTTCCTGGTAAAGTAATTTTTGCTAAGTTTTTTTATGACTGGGTAAAACAGACTAACAACCAATGTGCAGGTAAAATAAAAATTTCCGTAGTAGGGCCTGCTGCGATAAAGTCTATGAAACAGTGGGAAGCTGTTAAATCGGGGGTTGTCGATATGCATTACGGGCCCCCTACATATTATAAAGGAGCGGCTCCGGAGGCTGGAGTTTCAGATCTGGCCACAACTCCTTTTGCCCAGCAACGAAAAAATGGCGCTTACGCTATGATTGATAAACTCCACCAGAAAAAGCTTAATGCTAAATACATAATGCAAATAATGAATGGTGTTCAGTTCTATCTTTATACTTCCAAGCCTCATAAAGGTGGTCGCTTTGATGGTTTTCGACTTCGATCAGCACCGCTTTACGACAATTTTTTTAAATCTCTAGGTGCTAATCCCCTTCGAATGGGTGCACCGGCCGTATACACGGCCCTAGAAAGAAAGACTGTAGACGGGCTCGGTTGGCCTCTTTGGGGAGTAAGTGATTTTAGCTGGGATAAGTTCATCAAATATCGGCATGGCCCGGGTTACTTCAGTGCTATTCTTGGCACCATTATGAATATCAAAAAGTGGAACTCATTATCTGGAGCGCAAAAACAGTGTCTTAGTGGCTCTGCAATTGCCTTTGAGAATGCTTGGCCCGCCAAAGTGAAAGCCCAAGACGCAAAAGAAGCGGCCCGCCAGAAGAAAAACGGGGTTCAGTATGTTAATATGGGAGCCAATTTTCCAGCTACAGCTACCAGTCTCTATTGGAAAGAAATGACAAAACATAACCCAACCTGGATAGCAAAAATTAAACCTCTACTTACTCAATAATTTTATTGGTTTTCAGGAGTTAGAGCGCTAATGGCGTTCTAACTCTTTTTGTTTAGGATTATTAAATTACTGAGGGGCTAAATGCAGTCCATTGACAAATTGATTGATATTTTAGGTTTTTTCGCAGGAGTTTTGCTTGTGGCTCTTTCGTTGCTGGTTATTTGCGACGTGGGTGCCCGATACTTTCGTTTGTTTGCCATGCCATGGAGTTTGGATTTTGCACAATATGGACTATATCTCATAACCTTCTTTGGCACACCATGGGTCCTAAAAAACAATGGTCATATAACAATTGATCTTCTAGTCAGTAAATTATCACAAAAACACGCGTTTACCTTAAAAATCGTTTCAAGTTGTTTAGGGAGCTTAATATGTGCGGTATTATTTATATTCTCAGTTATTGTTCTCGTTCGAACTTTTAAAGACGGTACAACCGTGCCCGATAACTTTATGTTCCCGGAATGGTGGATTTATGCATTTGCTCCATCTACATTCCTGCTATCAATGATTATCTTTTTAAGATGGGCCTTTAACCCATCAACGAACGATGATTCAGTGGAGTCCCAGGGACTATTTTAGGTGATCGTAGGTTAAAATCATGGAGTGGTACTATATTTTAACGATTTTAATTGGCGGCCTAGTAATCTTTATGCTTTTAGGTCTTCCGGTTGTTTTTGCATTCTTTACCGTCAATATAGTGGGCGCTTTTTTCTTTATGGGCGGGATGGAGGGTATAATCCAACTCGTTAAAAGTTCTGTTTACTCGGTTCAAAGTTTTACACTTCTACCAATACCGTTATTTATATTGATGGGTGAGATAATGTTTCACACGGGTATAGCATCTAGAGCGATAGATGCTATCGACAAACTAATCGCAAGGGTCCCAGGGCGCCTATCTCTAGTGGCTATTGTTGGCGGAACAATTTTTTCGTCCTTGTCTGGTTCCACCATCGCAAATACAGCGATATTGGGGAGCACGTTGTTACCGGATATGTATAAACGAGGTTATTCTCCATCAATTTCTATTGGACCAATTGTAGCTACAGGAGGAATAGCTATGCTTATCCCCCCTTCGGCACTCGCGGTTCTCTTAGGCAGTATTGCCCAGATCCCAATTGGTGATTTGTTAGTAGCCTCAATTATCCCCGCGCTTATCCTGGCCTCCATGTTCTTTGCCTACGTAATTATTCGTTGCAAATTAAATCCAGAGATCGCTCCAAACTATGATATTGCTGAATTAAGCTTTGTTGATCGAGTTCTGCCTTTTTTCAAATATGTGTTGCCACTAATGGGAATTTTTGTGGTTGTGGTTGGCAGCATCATAGGAGGCATTGCAACCCCAACAGAATCAGCAGCTTTGGGAGCTCTAGCCACATTAGTTGCGGCAGCTGCTTATAGAAAACTGAGTTGGTCAAATTTTACCATTTCAATTAATCAAACCTTGAGATTTACGGTAATGACGTTATTTATTATTTGTGGTTCCATTACCTTCTCGCAAATATTGGCGTTTTCTGAAGCAACCGCCGGTCTGTCATCCCTCGTCGTTGATAGTGATTTGCGTCCAATAGCAATATTAATTGGAATGCTGCTGATTTTAATGTTTCTAGGATGTTTTATGGATCAAGTAAGCATGATGATGATTACCATACCCATATTCATGCCCTTGGTAGAACAGCTAGGTTTTAATGTTATTTGGTTTGGCGTACTAATGTTGCTTGTCCTGGAGATTAGTTTGGCAACTCCACCATTTGGTTTATTATTATTTGTGGTAAAGGGCGCGGCTCCTGATGATACAACCATGGAGCAAATTATTTTTTCAGTTTTACCATTCATTGGCCTGGCGTTACTCTTGACAATTTTATTGATCTTAATTCCCGAAATAACGCTAATATTACCTAATCTTATAGCCAGATAATATTAAAAACCTTGTGTAACAGACAAGTGTAGGGGATTATGATCTAAAGGGACCCTCGTTCCTAAAATGCAGAAGTTGTGATCATTTCCTCAATTGCAGCTTCCCAACTATCTGGGTCAAACTTCATAGGCCCCTGACCGCCCGTGTATCTAATTATACCATTGGAGTCGATGACAAAAAGTCGCAGTGGATGAGAAATATATTTTTCCTCAACTTCATTATCAATACTGTCAATTAACATGGGAATCTTAATATTAAGATCAATCTGACAGTTAGATGCTACTTCTGTTCGCTCTTCATCGGTTTTGGGGTCAGGTATTGTAATTGATGCTTCTAGATTTTCATGAACTTGCCATCCATCCGACGGATGAGCTTCACGAATATAGATGCCAAAGAACTCTGCGTGGTCTTTGTGTTTTTGGTAAATCTCAGTCAGACGCACGGCCTGTTTTCGGAATGGCGGTCAGGTGTACGAACAAAATAAAAGCGCAACAGTTTTACCCCTCAAAGATCTCAAACTAACGGTCTCGCCCGAACGTTTGCGATCCTTGCCCAATAAATCAAGTTTAAAATCTGGAGCTTTATCACCCACTTGTGGAACCTGTGACTGGCGCTCACTTTGGAATTTCCATTTTGCATCAAATTCTGCTTCATCAATAACGGAAATCTCGAGCCAAGATTTCTTGCGTTCCTCAAATGACATTTCTTTTTCTGAAGCCACCAGAGCCTCCCTTAATTATATGAATTCTCAAATACGAAAATAACCTTCATTATTTAATCAATATTAACAATTAGGCTTATTAGTACTAATAAAATTGCGATAATTTGAATTATATAAATCAGGACGCTAATTCTATGCACCTTTTTAAACTTAACTTGATTATTTCCGACACGAGCCGCTTCTGCAATAGGCAATAATATGCGAGCCTTAAATAAAAAAACAGCACCCACACCTAATAAAGTGGAAACTTCTAGATAATAGGTATGGCCGGGAAAAAGCATTAAGGCAGGGAAAATTGAAATCGCAGCATTAAGACGATAGAAGAAAGGAAAAACTTTGCGTAAAAATTTAGAAGCTTGGCTTGCCTCTTGAAATCTAAAAACCATTGGTGTGAATACGAAAGCGAAATACATCATTCCACCAAACTGCAAGGCTACACCAATAACTGCAAAAACGTGGAAATTAAACCATCCAAACATATCTATTTCTAACTATCATTATGACCTTTCGAATACCAAAAAGCATAAACTTAAGAATATTGGACCAAACTAAAAGATATAATATTGAGAAAAATAAAATTTTAAACCGCTAGAACCTCGAATATATCACCTGCAGGGGTAATTCCTTCAACATGACGTCTATGCCAAAGGGCATAAAAGAGCAATACCCAAGCCGCTTGGCCATTGCGCCTAACCGCACTGCCTTCCAGTGAGGAGAACAAATTCTCAACACTCGAAGCGTCGCAAATTTCATGAATACTTTCTT
>CAZXGI010000061.1:0-14241 GCA_964639965.1 uncultured Rhodospirillaceae bacterium | reverse complement strand
CCACTGCTTGGTTTGCAGCATTTGCAGCGCCTGATGCAACGTTAGCTGCATCTCTCGTTGCAAGGGCGTCAGTTTCAAGAGCGACAGCCGTCGCATAGGAAGATTGGGCTTCTGCCAATTCGGCACTAGCTTTATCATTTGCTGCCTTAGCATCGGCCTTGGCAGAGACCAGCCGCGCGGTTTCCACAACAATCAAGGCATTCTCAAGATTGCTGGCATCTGTTACAGCCTGCTTGGCTAGATCGGCCTGAGCGGTTGCAATTTCATTACTGGCCGTAGAAGCAACCACGGCCTGAGCAGCGGAAGCAGCAGTAGCTGCAATAGAATTGACAACAGTAACTTGAGTCGCCTCTGCGGCTGTTTGGGCTGCCACTAAAGCCGGGGTTGGCGATCCACTTGTGTCATCCAACTTCTGGGCCGTAACCGCTGCTGCGTTGAGTGCATTAATGGCATCACTTACGGTCGTAACTTTTAAGCCAAGAGAATCATTTGCAGCCGCAATGATCGCATTTTTTCCTGCCACTGTTGCAGCCAAAGATGCGGATTCGGCAGCCTCGGCTAATTTTTGTTGTGACGAAGCAGCAGCAGCATCTCCATCAATACCTGCCAAAACAGCTAAACCAGCGGCAGCTTCCGCTTCAGCAGCCTTTGTTGCAGCTATCGCGGATTGTCCTTCTGCCGTGACTAAGGCATTTTGCACAGCAACCGCGATCGCGCCGAGCTCATTATCTGCACGGGTTTGAGCTGCACCCTGGGCACCAATCTCAAAGGCAGCGGCAAAACCTGCTTTTGACGCGGCTTGAGCAGCAACGGCAGCAGCATCCGCAGAAGCCTGAGCGGCGGCGTTTGCAGTTGATTGGGCGACAGCGGCCGCAGAAGTTACAGCATCTACTGCTGCTTTTGCACTTGCAACAGTATCATTTGCATCTGCCAGAGCCTGATTGGCCTGGTTTATCGCTGAATTCCATACCTGCTCAATTGCCGAGTCGACCTTATCGTCGCCGTCATCAGCTGCCGCCCGCTTTTGAAGCAAGTTATCCCGAGACGCCGTTTGAGAAACAACAACTGCTTGGGCTGAGGCTAGAGCGACACTTGGTGCAACAGTCGCCGAAGCAGATTGAGCTGCAATTTGAGCCGCAGCCATTGCCGCAGAGGCTGCTTGAGATGCTGCCGCGGCGGCAGCCTTAGCGCTAATTTCAGCAGATGCTCGATCTGATGACGCTGTGCCATCTGCCCAGAACCCGGCAGCAATATTTTGGTTTTGGGCAATAGTTAGTGAGGCAGACGCGGAGCCCGCACTGGACTGAGCTGCCGAAGACGCGGACGATGCTCGTAATGATAACGTTAAAGCAGCTGCTCCGGCACCGGAAGCTGCATCAATTGCTGCATTCGCAGCGGAGACTGCTTCATCAGCAGCCTGCTGAGCTGAATTTGTCTTTGCCGTCGCCAATGTAATATTAACGTTCTTGGCAGCCGCGGCTGCTTCCACAGAAAGTGTATGCGCAGTCGCTGCCTTTTGTTCTGCCGTGAGGGCAAAACCCTCAGCACGCGATATTGCTGCAGCATCGGCGGCAGCCTTATCTGCGGCCGCCTGGTCGGCGGCTGCTTGGGCTGCGGTTGCAGCCTGACTGGCCGCGGTTGCGGCCGTCGCTTTTGCTTCTTGCGCTAATTCAGACGCTTGGTCCTCAGCATTTTGTAGATCTGATGATACGCGGGCATCGATGGCATCCGCGTTTGCATTCTTCTTTGCATTTTCCGCTGTGGTAAATGAAGCAAATGCATCAGCAGCCGATTTGTAAACTCGTTCGGCGACACGCGCGGCCTCTACACCCAATCCATCGGCGGCAGTTGCTGCAGCATTGGCAAATGATTGTGCCTTATCTTTTGCGATGCGCGCTGCATCAAAAGCATTCGTCGCCAACCTGCTTGCGGATTCAGCTGCATTCGCTGCGGCAGAAGCTGCCTGCCCATCGTTATCAGCCTCTGCCGCAATTGCTTTTGCGCGTTCACTGGCAGCTTTTGACGCCGCCGACACAGCTATTGAAACCTGGGCAGCGGCCTTGGTTGCTTCAGACGCCACTTGAGCAGCAGTTTTATTCAGCGAACTAACTGCATCATTCTTGGCTAAGGTGCGATCATTTCCAATCCCATTTTCAGAATTTCTCGCTGTACTAAAACTAGCGTCAACCCGGCCATTGGCCGTATTAGCTGCGGTTACAGCGTTCTTAATTGCTTCAAGTAAAGGACCATCCTTCTCAGCACTAGGACGTACAATTGCATCAGCATCGCCCAAACTCGCAGCAGATTTACCTCCATTAGCGACCTGGAACGATTCAGACCTCGCCCGATAAGCTTCTGCCAAACCTAAACTAGCTTTTACGCCATTCAATGCAATTGCAGCAGCCGACGCATAATCTGCAGCTACTTCAGACTTGGTAACAACATGCTCAAGCCGGTCGCCAATCGAAGCCGCGCTGGCAGCCCTTGCAGCAGCTTCGTCCGCAGCTGTTTTAGCGCTAGTCGCTGAATCAAATGCTGCCTGTGTAAGAGCTTTTGCCGAGACCGCAGCATCAAGGTCAAAAGTCATCCCCTCTGATGCCGTCTTGGCTGCTGCCGTGGCTTTGATGGCATCAGCAGCTGCTGTTTCCGCGAGTATAGCTGCTGCTTTTGCGTCCGAAAGAGCAAAATCGATAGCCACATCAATTTGCGCTTGAGCGGCTGCTTTACCAATGGCAGCCTGAGCATTTGCAGTAGCAAGTGCTGTTTGAGCCGTGCTAAAATTGTCGGCTGCTGTAATTGAGTTAGCGAGTGCTGTTTCGGCAACAGTCTCAGCAGCGGTTATATCATTACGAGCCGCGGTTACCGATGCACTAGCAGCATCGGCCGCCGATTTTGCTGCATCAGCATCAGTCTGGGTTAAATCTCTAGAATCTTCAAAGAGGCCTAAAAGTTGGGTCACAAATTGTTGAGCTGCATTCGCATTTGCAAGCAACTGCTCAGCTAAAGCTGCTTTCGTGCCCAAAAGAAGATTTGTCGGATTGGCATTCGCTAAATTTCGGGCCTCCGTAGCTGTTGATTTAGCCGTAACAACATCAGCAGCAGCATCTACGACCTCTTGATTAATAGACTGGCTGCGATCTAATGGTCCGAGGTTAGTACTCGAGCCAAAAAGAGTTTCTAACGGCGCATCTAAACGCGCGCTTGCACTAACAGCGGCAGCTTTTAATGCTTCATATTCCGCTTGCTTGACAAACTCTGTTGACAAGAGCCCCGCCAGATTGCTCCGCGCAGCAGTCAAGGCATCGAAAGCAACATTAGCTGCCGCAACGGCAGTATTCTTAGCGGTTGAGGCAGCATTTAAAGCCGTCGTCAATTCAGTTATGCTAGTGGTAAGCGTGCCATCTAGGTATTGAGCAGCAAATTTAAGTGATTGGGCGGCGGCTTTGATCGCGGCAGTGGCAGCGTCAGATTGGGTATCGGCGTCTAAATGCCGTGAATAGATTATTTGTGCCTCATCGCGGATACTATTATCCACGCGCCCAAGCAAAGGGGCTAATGGCATATTTGTGTCAAGTGTGTTTTTTTCTGCTGTTGCTAATTCAGCTTGATTAAGCGCTGTTTCGGAATACGACCGCATACTCGAAGCCGTCGTTGCTTTCAGCGCAGACTTTGCCGCAGTGGCTGATGCCTTTGCATACGTAAACACTTTGTCAACCGAAGAAAATGCATCTCCAAGCGCCGAACCTAAGTTGGGCGCGAGGTTCTCGGTCATGGTTTCTATAGTATCCAGTTTGAGATCGACCTTATCCATAACGGTATCAAGATTGTTAAGGCTAACTGGACCACTGGACAGAGCAGTATTAACGAAACCCTCATAACTGGAAGCAGCAGCAGCCTGCGCCGCAGCTATACCGCCGCTTGCGGCAGAAATTGCTGCCGTTACTACGTTATCAATCGCACTTATTGTAGCTCCAACAATGGTTGCGATGTCATTAGCTGCAGTAGATATCTCGGCCGCCATCAAAGTCAACTCAGCAACTATTGTCTTAAATTCTTCTTCGGTAGGAGCGTCTGCAGAACCTAAGAGCTCAAGAAAATTTGCAGCTAGAGTGATAATGCTAGTGCTGTAGGCCGCAACGCCACTTGCGGCACCTAATGCCTCTAATGGACTGGTTACTGTCTCCGCTAATGCAGTTGCTTCGGATTGGGTTAGCAATCCACCAGCTGTACCCTGAGCGAGCAGACTTGCTTCAACGTAAGATTTTTTTACAGCAGCCAATTGTTCTGATGCACTCGCTGTATTTGCTGCTTCTGTTATCGTATTAATAACATCAACAATCATTTCCGCTTCGAGACTATAATCAGCCGTAAGTGCCTTAATTAACTTTACCAGCTCGGGGGGTGGTTCTGGCGGGGGAGCGTCCTTAGAGAAAATATCCAAACTTGGAAGTTTGTATATTTCTTTGAACTTAACTGCATCACTGAGTAACTGATTGAGTTCCATTCCTATTTGCTGGGCTTCATTTAGCTTTGTATTAACTTCAGCGACTTTTACTGGATCGTATTGAGGCTCACCTTCTGAATTTTCCTGGTTTCCCGTGTCGACGCCGTCACCTGGCCGGGATGGAACCGTTTCCCGACCAGTGGACTTCAACGTATTATTCATGGCATTCATGGAGCCGCTAAATTTTTCAGCAAACTCAGTTGGCGACATCGTAAAACTCTGAGATGGCGGTTGTCTTGGATCAGTAACCCGAGTAGCTTGGTAAGGGTCGCTGAGCACTTGCACCCCACCTTCGGTGGTGACAACGATTTCACCCACAGACTTATCTGGATCCTCAGATAAGGTAACAGTTAAGGTGTCCCCGGCCTCAATGCTTCCAGTCGTACCACGTATTCCAATAGTAGCAACCGGTGTTTTCAGTGTCATTGCATCGGGGTCAACCTTCGATAGTTGACCACTTACAAAAGACATAGCACCACTGACAAGGGAAATTTTTAGGCTACCAGACTCTTCGCCAGGATCATAAACCATCTCATCCATAACTGCACGAGCGTCCTTATCAAGCGAAAATATACTGTCATCGGCAAGCAAAATACCAACGTTACCATCCGCACCTGTTTCAATCACATCACCTTGAAAAATAGGATCTCCCTTAGCTATCGTTCCTTTCGAACCATCGGTGCGGGTAATTTCCACTGAACCACCAATCGTTTCGATACGACCAATAGGTTCGGCAGAACCCCCTTCCTCATTTTGGGCAAACTGTGCTGGTGCTCTAGGTCCCGCAAGACTCGACACTAAATCAGGAGGGAAAACAGCGCCTAAAGGATCGGTTAAATCTGGAGATGGGTTTTGCGTAAAATAATTTTCAACGAGAATCTTTTTTCCGTTTGGACCCACTAATAGCAGATCCGGGCCTTGTCGAATAAAATCAGCATAGCGAAGCCAAGACGATTCGGGCACCTCGATAACATTCAAAGAGCTCGCATCTAAAACTTCTATTTGACTTTCGTTATAGTCGATAGCGTCCAAAATTCTATCCCAATTAAATATTGCAACGGACACAAAAAACCTTAGCTTTCACCTTTTACAGAAAAAACTTTAGATTCTCGTTTCAAGCCATTGTATTTTAACATAAAATATTAAAATTTAACAGAATAAAACGCGTTGGAATGATTTTTGATAATTCAGATTAAAGGATTGTGTGACCATTGCAAAAGCGCTTGACGTTGACGCGGCCGACAAGTCCAATTTCCTGGCTCACAATTTGCTCTAACTTGGCCTGCATGGCGGTTAAAAGCACGCCATCTTTTTATTTGTTTAACATCAATTTCTGGTAATCGACGACCCAAATAATATCGACAATACCACTGAAACCAGCCGCGAGGATCGGGACCGATTATCCACCCCTTCTTCTGCCAAACGATCAAGGACTGCCTGCTTTTAATCCTGAAGTAATTAACCATAGGATCTGGCTTATTAGAGGTTTTGGCTTCAAGAAACCAAGATACAGGGAACTCTTCTCTGCAATCATTGCAGTATTTTCCCTCAAAAACCCCCATTTTTAACATTTCTTTTGGGGTATAAAATGGTTGGAAATCCGGGGAAAAATCCTTTCCAACGTCGGCACTTATCACGTAGGAATATGATTGCTGTATCTTATCGCTAACTCTTACAGTTTTGCCAATTTCGTACATGGGAATAGTTTCAAGTTTAGCTAAAAATAAAAGGTTGCAACATTATGGAGTGTGTGGGAAATGCTCCTATATAATTTATTCTAATAGGACTTAAATGGCGATAATGCAATCTAACATGCATCCTGATAAAAAATCGCTGAACATTGCTGTAATAGGCACCGGCGTAGCCGGTATGTCTGCGGCGTGGCTTTTAAACAAAAAACACTCAATAACTGTCTTCGAACAGCATGATAGAACTGGAGGTCACATCAATACGGTTGACGCTTCAATGGATAACTTCACTCACCCTGTAGATACAGGATTCATTGTTTACAATGAGAAAAACTATCCAAATTTTGTCGCATTACTAAAACATTTAAACGTTAAAACACAACCTACCACAATGTCTTTTTCTGTATCACTAAATCGAGGTGATTTTGAATTTGGCAGCAGCAATATAAATACCTTTTTTGGTCAACGTCCAAATCTCATAAAATCTGACTTTTGGAAAATGTTAATGGACATTCGTAAATTTTTTCGTGATGCAGAAGAATTCAGAACCAAATCTAAAGAAATTTCATTAATTACTCTTGGCAATTTTCTTTCTCAAGGTGGATATGGAAAACCATTCATTGAAAAATTCATTCTGCCCATGGGAGCCGCCATTTGGTCAAGCAAACCAGAAGATATTCGAAATCAACCAGCAATTAGCTTTATTAACTTCTTTTCTAGCCACGGCCTACTTCAATTTATCAACCCAGTTAAATGGCGAACAATAGTTGGTGGCAGCCGAGAATATACAAACAAGCTAACTGCAGAATATTCCCCCCAAATAAACTTAGGCCAACGAATAAAATCAATCACGAGAAATGATAGAAGCGTTGTTTTGGCGGATAAAAATGGCGTCCAGCACAGTTTTGATCATGTTGTTATAGCCACTCATGCAGATGAAGCTCTGACAATGCTAGCCGATGCTAACCGCGATGAGCAGAGCTTATTGGAAAAATTTAAATATAATAATAGCCGTGTCATTTTGCATTCTGATGAATCCCTGATGCCGAAACGCAAACTAGTTTGGTCAAGCTGGAACTTTCTGGGAAGTACAAAATATGGTGTTAGTGTGACGTATTGGATGAACCTCTTGCAATCAATAAACCAAAATTATCCTTATTTTGTTTCTGTTAATCCGCAGAACAATCCAAAAGACAAATTAATCCACGGAATTTTCCAATACCAACACCCAAATTTTGATAAAAAGGCATGGACTGCTCAACAAAATTTATGGCATTTACAGGGTAAACGAAATACTTGGTTTTGTGGGAGCTATTTCGGTTATGGCTTTCACGAAGATGCTGTTCAAGCTGGTTTGGCGGTAGCAGAACAACTTGGAGGGATGAAAAGGCCTTGGAAAACAAAAGAGCATTCCTCCAGAATTTTTCGTTTAAGTGATTAATATAACTAGGTAACGATAGACGTGACTTCATTTATTTACTATGGCGATGTTGTACATAAACGGATGCGCCCAAAGCAACATAAACTCCGATACAGAGTATTTTCCCTTCTCCTCGACATCGATGATCTTGAAAGTTTAAATGAAAATTATAAGTTACTCTCCTATAACCGCCGCACGGTTTATTCTATCCGAGACGAGGACCATGGATATGGTGAAAATATATCTAACTGGGTCCAGCAAGAACTCAAAGCGGCCGGTCTATCGGACAGCTCAAAAAAGGTTTGGATGTTATGCTATCCAAGAATACTAGGCTATGTCTTCAATCCTTTAACAGTCTTTTTTTGTTATAGAGATAATGGATCATTGGGTGCGATCTTATACGAAGTACACAATACTTTTAATGAACGACATTGTTATGTCTTACCGGTTAAAGAAAATAAACCCGAATTAATTGAACAAAACTGCCAAAAAAACTTTTATGTATCACCATTTGTACCTGCCGATTGTTCCTATAGATTTCTAGTTCGCGCACCCAAAGAAAAAGTTAGCGTGATTATTGAAGATAAAGATTCCGAAGGTTTGCTACTTGTGGCCTCTTTTTCCGGTGTAAAAGGCCAATTAAATGACAGAGCTTTATTAAAAACGATCTTTTCTTATCCTTTGATGAGCCTTAAAGTAATTATCGGAATTCATTACGAAGCTATAAAGTTACGATTCAAAGGTGCTCCCTTCTTCCCCCATGAGCCTTATAAAAAGCAAAACAAAAACCCAACAAAGCCAATGAGGCAATACAAAGGGTAACTTAATATGTCGCCAAATAATCAACAAGTTTCATCTGAAAAATCAATGAAAGATATAATGTATCTTGGAAAAAAAAATATACCGTTTATAGAAGGAATTTTACGACGGCTAACTAAGTCAATTGCATACGGCCGTATAATCTTCAAACTAGATAATGGTCAGGTTATTGACTGTGACAGTGGATCCAAAGGGCCAACTGCCGAAATTAATATCCACTCGTTAATACTTCTAAAAAGAATTATTTCAAGCGGCTATCTCGGCCTAGCAGAAGGCTATATTTTCCAAAATTGGACAACACCTTCCCTAGCGAATGTTTTCGACTTTGGTGCAGCAAATATGGATGCGCTGGATCAAAATTTAACCTCTAATTTTTTGATTCAACTTTCTGGCACATTAACTCGGTTTTTTCAGCAAAATAATAAAAGAGGGAGCCGAAAAAACATTGCCGCTCATTATGATCTGGGAAATGATTTTTTCAGTGAGTGGCTTGATCCAACGATGACATATTCTTCGGCTTTATTCACCAATAAAAAAGAAAAACTGCATGAAGCTCAGCAAAAGAAATACCAACGAATCATCAATGTTCTAGATATAAAAGAGAATCATAAAGTACTTGAAATTGGCTGTGGTTGGGGAGGTTTTGCTGAATATGCCGGCCTCAACACTGGCGCTCAAATTTCAGGTATTACAATCTCAAGAGAGCAGCATAAATTTGCGGTCAATCGTATAGCAAATGCTGGACTAAATGGCCAGGTTGAAATTCTATTGAAAGACTATCGCGAAGTGATCGGAAATTACGATAAAATAGTTTCCATAGAAATGCTCGAAGCCGTAGGAGAATCGTATTGGCCCATCTATTTCAAAACTTTGTCAGATCGGCTTAAAAACAATGGTGCAGCAATGGTCCAAGTTATCACGGTACCAGATAATTATTTTGAGTTTTATCGAAAAACTATGGATTTTATTCAGCGTTATATTTTTCCTGGGGGTATGCTTCTCTGTCCAGAGAAAATTTCTGAACATAGTATGTCGCAAGGTCTCAAGGTAGCAGATACGTACTTTTTTGGCCCTTCTTATGCCCAAACCATAGAGTTATGGCAGAAAAAATTTCAGTTAAAGTGGCATGAAATTGAACAGCTAGGGTTTGACGAAAAATTCAAACGTATTTGGGAATATTACCTGGACTATACGTCTGCCGGTTTTAGGTCAGGAGCGATCAACGTAGGTCAATTCCATCTGCGCAAAATATAAATGTTAGAAAAAGAAGATAATGGATTTCAGCAATGTCTCCGCTACGGCTTCCCTGCATTGGTTTTAGGGATGCCTACTCTCCCCTTACTTATACATTTGCCAATACTTTACGCTGAAAAAATTGGCCTAGGGCTTTCTGCTACCGGTATCGCAATTTTTGTAGCTCGTTTAATTGATATTTTCACCGATCCATTAATTGGAAGCTTATCTGATCAAACCGACACTTTAGCCCAAAGAAAGTGGGGCCGACGAAAACCTATTATATTAATTGGAGGTATTTTAGGAATATTGGGAACAATTTTTTTATTAAATCCTGCCACCGACGTCGGGAGTATATATTTAGCTCTCTGGGCTACTATCCTTTATTTAGGTTGGACAATGATCAATATTCCTTATTTAGCCTGGGGAGCAGCACTCTCTGATTCATATAACGAGCGAACTAAAATAACATCTTTTAGAGAAGGTTTTATGCTTGCCGGTATAATGCTGGCAGGAGCTATTCCAGCTCTTTCATCCACTAGAGGGATTAATGAACAACAGTCAATGGCACTCATTGGTTGGATTATGATTTGCCTTGGAGTTCCGCTTTTTACGGTATTATTGACCAGTGTTAAAGAACCACCAGTATCTCAACTTCATCAAACTGAGAAACCGTTTTCAGCAATTATGGGAATAAGAGCTAACACTCCTTTTGTATCTCTGCTGGTTGGATGGATAATTAATGGCATCGCAAACGGAATCCCAGCTGCTTTATTCATATTGTATTTAAAACACGTCCTGGGAGCCAATGAATTAGAACGTGGGCTTCTAACATTATGTTATTTTCTAGCAGCAGTGACTGGGGTCCCCATCTGGTTATGGCTTAGTCAACATATTGATAAACATAAAATTTGGTCGTGGGCAATGGGTCTATCATGTTTGACTTTTGCTTGGGTTCCCCTGTTGGAAAACGGAGATATCACGGTCTTTTTTATAATTACAATTCTAACGGGAATTACGCTGGGAGCCGACATGATTTTACCGCCTTCCATGCAGGCGGACATAGCAGAATTTGAACTGGTGAGATCCGGTCATGATAGGACCGGTTTGTTATTTTCATTTTGGAGCATGGCCACAAAACTAGCCCTAGCACTCTCCATATTAATAGCATTCCCTTTATTAGAGGTTTTTGGGTTTTCTACCAATAAACCACAAATTGAAAATAATTTAACGGCGTTATCTTTAATGTATTCTATTGTTCCGGTCGCACTCAAAATTATCTCGATCCTGATCATTAGTCGGCACCCTTTAAATGCAGCCAAACAAAACATAATACGACGTCAAATAATTCGATTAGAAAAACGAACAATGAAGAATGTCACAAAATGAGGAATATCCTGATGCGAACAGTTCTTGTAATATCAATTTTATTTTTCTTAGGTGGATGTATGTCAATGAAACCAAACGACTTTAAAAATTTCAGCCCTAAATTTATCCTAGAAGATTATTTTAATGGCAAAACGAAGGCCTGGGGAATATTCGAAGATCGATTTGGTAACGTAAAACGTCAATTTACTGTTGATATTGAGGGTTCTTGGGATGGTAAAATACTGACGCTGAACGAAAATTTTTTATTTAATGATGGAGAAAAAGATTTTAGACAATGGCGAATTAGCAAGACTGGAAAAAACTCATATGAGGGTCGAGCGGACGATGTTATTGGGATCGCTAAAGGTGCCGCCTCGGGTAATTCTTTAAACTGGCAGTATGTACTTGATCTAAAGATGGATCAGGACAAAACGATTAGGGTTAATTTTAATGATTGGATGTTTCTACAACCAGGAAATGTTCTATTAAACCGTGCTCGAATGAGCAAATTCGGTATTGAAATTGGCCAAATAACCATTGCTTTTTCTAAAACATCAAAATAGTTGTCGCCAGACCGACATAGCTATTTTGAAATACGATATCGAAAATACCTAATCAGCGGGCCAATTATGGGAAAGCGTTCATAGAATTGCGATGCAGAATCCCAATGTTCTACGTGTTCAATTATTTTATAATTTGCACTATATTTTAGGATAGTGACGCCCACAACGACCCAAGGCTTGCCAGCTAGAACTGCCTCCAACCGCCAATCAAAAAAAACTTTATTCTTTGCAATGGCATGATCACAAACAGTGAAATTAACTTCCGTGAGTTTATTAAACATTTGAGACATTACGTTAGACATTGCTTCCGGTCCTTTGACTTCATGAAACGGGTCGCGGAATACAACATCACCGTGGACGAATTTCTCCAGCTCCGGAATATTCTCTGGTCTCAGATTTTGAAGAAATTTGGCATATTGCTTAAACGCATCTTCAATCTTCATTTACTGATAATCCTGCGCGTTACGGCAAAATATAAAAAATATGGTAAACACCGCAGCAATTTCAAAATAAATGCGAAACGGCTTGGAAATACAATTTCAAATCGACCTTTACTAATTCCTCTGATGATACGTTTGCACGCAAAATCAGTATCAACCAGAAACGGCATTTTAAAATCATTTTTGTCAGTTAAAGGAGTACGTACAAAGCCCGGATGAACCACCGAAATTTTTACATCAAATTTGTCAAGTTCAGGTTTCAAAGCCTCACACATATTTGTCAATGCCGCCTTAGACGCTCCATAAGCGCTCGCCAACGGCAGGCCACGATATGCGTTAAGTGAAGACATAACAACAATGTGCCCTTTTCCCTGATTTTTCATTCTATGCATCACGGGCGTCAAACAATTTACAGTGCCCAAAATATTTATATCTATTTGCTCTTTAAACGCTGTTGCAGAAAACTCATTAACACCAAACTGAATATAATTACCTGCATTCAAAATTGCGAGATCAATCTCACCAATTTCGCTATGTATGTGTTCTATTAGCTGTTTTATTCTTTCAGGGTCCCTAATATCAGCGGGGCAAGTTATAATCTTTCCCTCTAAATCTCTCGATTCTTTCTCAAGTGACAATAGTTCTGATTTCGTACGAGAAGTCACTACAACGGTCCATGCACTTGCAGCAAGATGTTGTGCTAGGCTTCGACCTATGCCTCGGCCAGCTCCAGTAATCCAGGCTAATTTATTACCATTGCTAGTCAAATTTCTGGCCAATCGTACTAATTATTCCGCACTTGATACATTCATATTCGATATCGGAGCCATCCTTACCCTTAAATTTCAATTTAACCCAATTTCCTGCATCTGAATACCAAGCTAAAGCTTCTACATCTCCAGTATAACTATATTTGTTAGCAAATATGAAAATGCCTTGCGCACGTATTTTTTCCTTCCCCAGATTTTTTATATTTATTGAAGAAAGTTCTCCAGTAGACGTATTAATTATCTCTTCTTTTTTTAGAATATTGGCATTCCAATGATTTGACGGTATGGATCCATGATCACAACTGACTTCAGAATCTCCTGTCTTTATTATTAATTCATGTTCTCTCTTAAAAACAATTACTTCCGATTTTTCGCCATCATCATCTTGCTCGGCTTTTAGTTTAATTAAGTTACTACGATGCCAGATAGCTTCCGATTGATACTTATATTGATAAATGGATAAACCAAGAAAAATAACCCGAAACTTAACCTCAACACCAACTCTAAATTTTTTATCTTCTAACTTTTCGAAAAAAAGCTCATGTTTCCCTATAATTTCTTGATTTCGAGAAACCTGGAATTCAATGCCATTGGGATAAAGTTCAAAGGGATTACTGTAGCCAGTCGACGCAGAGTTCGCTGAACAGGAAAATAAACCTGAGAAAAATGCAATAAAAAGAAGTCTAAGTATATTGTTCTCAAATGATATTCTATACATAGATTTTTTATAGCAGTCCTATAGTTTCTTCCAGACCCAGCATTATATTAAGGTTTTGCACAGCCTGACCAGATGCTCCTTTGCCCAAGTTATCGAGTTGAGCGCAAACAACTGCTTGATAGTTTTTATCATTTGAAAACACATAAATATTTAAAATGTTGCTTCCATTAACACCTTCAGGATCTAAATTCTCTAATCCGGTTTCATCTTCCTTGTAGAGAACATTAATAAATGGGCAACCCTTATAATGATCCTCAAGAACAGAAAAAAGATCGCTACCGGAGACATCCTTTTCTAAGTGCCACAACTGCAGCGGAACAGAAACAAGCATGCCTTGTGAAAATCGAGCCACACTCGGCACAAAAAGTGGGGCATGATCAAGACCACACCAAGTCTGTATTTCTGGTGTATGTTTGTGAGATAACCCCAAACCATAAAGATAAAATTCACTATCTATGTGATCACCATTATCAGAGTCTTCAAAAGCGCTAATTAGACGCTTGCCACCACCACTATATCCTGACACGGCATTTATAGTTACAGGAAAACTACTCGGCAGAATATCAGAGGCCACCAATGGATAGATTATTGCGGTTGACGCGCATGCGTAGCAACCAGGGTTACTGACCCTTTTTGAGGCCGCAATCGCATCCCGTTGATCACCCCGATATTCAGGGAATCCATAAACCCAATCTGGATCAGTTCGATAAGCTATGGA
>CAZXGI010000060.1:0-14435 GCA_964639965.1 uncultured Rhodospirillaceae bacterium | reverse complement strand
TGATCCCGAAGGCGCTGAGGGTGAATTCTTCATAATATAAGGGTAATTTGTTTTAAGCCACCCGCCAAGCAATACCATTCCGGTATTTTTATCTTCTTATTATCAATTATTGTGCTAAATTAAATTATGGCAAAGATCATTGGCTTTCTGGCTTTCATCGTCGCTCTCAACGGGTCTCTTCACAATCCAGTTAACGCAAATAAATTAAAAGAACAACTGCGTGATCACACATTCATATACACCGACGAAAAGACTGGATTAGAGCATTCAATCTATATTGGCCGTTTTGGGAATAATTATGACGAGTATTTTCCCTGTGAATTTGTTGATGGAACCTGGCAAATTAATCCCAATGGCCAACTCTGCCTCAAGGATCGCGTCGATGGGAAAAGGCGCGACGGAAGAAACTGTCTAAAACCTAGAATCAAAAATGGTCACATTTATTTTTTTGATGTTTATGGCAACCTTGAATATCAATCCAAACTTATCAAAGGTAATGCAATGCCGCTCGGATGAAAAGTTTATTAAACTCCATGCGTGTCATGATTCTTCAACAAAAAAGGCCGCGTGGCATAGACAATTTCGTCGCTGTGCGGTAGTTCCTGTGCACGATGATTGGAACACTTAATTAGAAAGATACATCTCAGCAAACGCATCGATTGAATAAGCGGCTTCATCGTACGTAACATCACCAAAAGCAAAACGACAAACCATATAGTTAACACCGCTTTGCTCTATATGTTCATCCAATATTTTTTTCACGGTATTCGGGGTTCCGACAATGGCCTTGCCACCCGAAATCATTTCATCAAATTCCTCGGTGACCGGTGCCAGTGGAGGCGTTTTATTATGCCTCCACCATAGTTTCATAAAACTTTTGTACCAAATATCATACATGCGCCTCCCTATGACTAGTGCTTTTTCATCGGTCTCAGCTATAACCATCAAACGGGTCATACCCAAAAGAGGGAGTTCCTCGGAATCATATCCAAACCCCTCCCATTCCTTCCGGTAAGCATCTGTAATTTTACGCACTGTTTCGGCATTGTGATTGGTAATTATATTTATACGATTTTCCGCGGGCCAACTAATAGCTTCCGGATTCCCAAGGCCTGCCCAAATTGGTGGATGGGGTTTCTGCACAGGGGCCAACTCAATAGGCATACCTTCAACACTGAAATGCTCTCCTTCAAATGTTAATTCATCAACCGTCATCGCTTTGATTAGGATCTGAAAGTATTCTTGGTAGATGCTTGTTACTTTATCAATCTCCAGACCATAGTAACTGGATTCAATTTCCGAAATACCTTTACCAACGCCGAGTTGAAAGCGTCCTCCACTCATTTGGTCTAGCATACATATTTCTTCAAACAATCGTATGGGATGGTATTGCGGCAGGCAATAAACAAGTGGGCCAAATTTTAACTCATGAGTTCGCTGAGCCAACGCGGACATGTAAACACTCGGAGAACAAGCCATCCCCAACGTGGTAGCGTGATGCTCGGCAGAATGGTAGGCATAAAATCCCTTTTCATCATATTTTTCTGCCAACTTTAAACGATCCTCAAAGAACTCGGTCAAGGGACCGGCGGACCGACGATCAACGTGATCAAATATTCCAAACTTCATTGAGCACCTCATGTTGGGTCTATTTTTTTTCGTAAAAACTTTTAATACATGACAACAAAATTTATACAATACATATCTATAGAGCTTCTTAGTTGCGCCTGAACTCACTCAGGAAATTGAAAATGAGTTACTGCTCAGAAACTGCCTCGCGTATTTGTGAGATGTTAATATAAGCGGCCAGATACTCTAAACTCGATTTTACTTCAATGAGTGATGGTCCCGAAGCGTCAAACGCTTTTTTTACCACTATACAGATATCGTTATTATTTTCGATTTTAAAGCCTTGCAAACCATAGGCCTCTGCAATTTTTGTAAAATCTGGATTTGTCATATTCGTTGCCAAAGTTCGATCTGGATAAGTTCGTTCCTGATAAAGGCGGATAGTACCAAGGCTCCCATTTTTGGAGATGATAAACCGGATAGGAAGTTGTCTCTCTACGGCAAGAGAAATTTCATTTCCTGTCATCTGAAAACCACCGTCACCAACAAAACAAACCACTTGCCGATCCGGCGAACGTAACGCGGCAGCAATTGCAGCAGGCACACCCATTCCCATCGCCCCTGCGACAGCGGCTAACTGAGTATGTGTCGTTTTATATGTAAACAAACGGTGTACAAAGGTGGCAAAATTCCCAGCATCAATGGTAGTTACAGCATTATGGTCTATTACATCACGAAGGTGAGCAACTACATTACCAAATGGTACGCCGTCGTCCGCTTCTTGTAAATCCCAGACAATTTTATCCGCACTGAGGGCATGAACCTTTTTTATCCAATCATCTCGATTATTAAGCTTTTTTGGAACGTTTACCTTAGCCATCGCCTCTAGAGTTTCCGTTGCATCAGCTATAATACTAAGGTCGGTATCAAAAATACTCCCAATCGGCTTCGCATCGTTATAAACATGAACTAACTTTTGTAGAGGTTCTGGGGCCAAAGGTATTTGATAACCTTGCGTTACAACATCTCCCAAACGCGTCCCAATCGCAATAACAAGATCTGCTTCGTTAAGTGTATCCTTAAAAACCGGAGGCATGTTAAACGCCAGATGACAGGCAAAGTTAGGGTGCTCAACATCAAATAAATCTTGATGCCTCCACGACGTAACGACGGGAACATTCCATAACTCACTCACCAAACGTAGAGCACCTCGACCTTGTCCCAAATCAATTTGTCCCCCAGCAATAATTATAGGTCTTTGGGCCTTTGAAAGCATTTCGCAGAGACTTGATATTTCAAGAACACTTGGCTTCGGTTGAGTAATAATCGTTGGTTCCAAAGCCGGCAATTTTGTGTGATCTGTTAATACGTCCTCAGGCAGAGACACAACTACGGGACCTGGGGTGCCAGATCGAGCTATAGTAAAAGCCCGTCGAACATTTTCTGCAAGCTTATCGGCATCAGTAATTTCCACAACCCATTTGGACATATCACCAAACGCTCGGATATAATTCATCTCTTGAAAAGCATTGCGACCAATATCTTTCCGAGCAACTTGACCAACAAATAATATTAATGGTGTTGCATCCTGATTGGCCACATGAACACCTATACTTGCATTCGTGGCTCCCGGTCCCCGGCTAACCATTACAATACCAGGTCTACCAGTTATCTTTGCATCTGCAACTGCCATGAAGCTTGCCCCACCCTCATGACGTGCCGTGACAACATCAATAGAAGGCTTGTCGTACATAGCATCAATGATAGAGAGATAACTCTCGCCCGGCACGCAGAAAACACGATCAACGTCGTGTTTCAACAATGTATCAACAAAAATATCCGCTGCTCTTCTCACAAGTCCTCTTCCATTACTTATTTCACTCCGACCCTATGTCTTTCTGCAATAACTATATTAAATTAACTCAATAAAGTCTCCGATTTCCATGCTAAATATAGGTACCACATGACAGCCAGCTAGTTTAATGTCCAAACTCATAACAAAATCCCTGTGTTCAAACCTTGAGTAGTTATATTTCCCTCAATACCTACAATATGTCGTATTTTTTATCATTTTTTTAACGTTTCGTGACGCATTATTGGATCAGATTAGTATCGCATTCAGTATTAGGAGTTGGTAATGGGAACCAATCGGAGAAACTATGCCCAATTCGCTTTGATATTAAGTGTTGCTATATTCGGTGTGGTAGCTGTTTTCGCTATCTTTACCAGTTCCGCAAACAGTCAATTTCTTCGTTCAAGTGCAAATTATGCAAATAATATATCTCAGATACTTAATATTCGCTTCGGAGAGCATCCAGACAAAACACGTATTGTTTTAGATATCAAACACCCCACCAACCTGTCATATAAAATTTCTAAAGATGGAAAAACTATTGAACTAATTTTACCAAAAGCGACCTGGGGCTCAAGTGCCGCACCACCACAAATTATTGACAATAATATTGTTGATTTTGCTTATACTTCAACTCAGGAAGGTAGCCGGTTAATAATCAAGAATAGGGCTCCCGTAAAATTACTGAAGCCATTCTTTTTGTCACCTAATGGAAACTTCGGGCATCGCATAGTAATTGATTTTACCCCTTCTACAAGTCCTATAATAAATAATGTCAATATTAAAAATATCAAAAAAACCAATATTAGTTTAGTAGCATCCCTCGATAATATTGGCGCACTGCCAAAACAAAATATCGAAGTCGTACAACTATCTCGTCAACAAAACCCATACATACAACGCGCCTTTCCTCAAACTAATGGTGTCCCAAGAAAACCAAAACCAGCCTTAGTACCAAGAAGAACGCAAATGACCCATCAGCCAATTAGGCCAAGGCGTACGCCTACCATTCATGCTCCGTATCAACCAATGGTAACAGAAGAGCAAAAAAAACTCTTAAACCTCAAAGATACCTACGCAAGAGGTACAGTTGGAATGCAATTACTCAATGAGACCTCAAACGACGGGAATGGGTATTATGACCAAGAGTGGGATCCAGGGTTTATTCTCAGTGGTGCCTTTGGCACAAAATTAGAAAATGGTCTTAGAGCCGAAGGAGAGATGTTCTATTCAAACGCATCCCTTAAACAAATGTCCGGCACTTGGAACTCGACTGAATACAACACAGAAATTGTACACGGAGATATTTCATCCATGACCTTTATGGGAAACATCATTTACGATTTCAAGACTAATTCCAAATTAACCCCATACGCCATGGCTGGTGTTGGAATGACACTTTTGTCTCTAAATGATTTACAAGTACTGACGGCTCAGGTTGCAGATGACACTGATCTAGTGGCAGCCATACAAATTGGGACCGGCTTTTCCTTTGACCTAGATAGAAGAACCTCAATAGAATTAGGTTATCGTTATTTCGATACACAAAGATCAGAATTTGCAGATACTTACGGAATACCATTCGAAAGTATTTTTTCCAGTCATAGTTTTCTACTTGGAGCCCGTGTTGATCTAAATTAGTCCACCTGCAAAAGTTAGGCAGCCATCCACACTTCTTTAACTACGGCTAAAAAAATTTATCACAATCTGTTCAAATGAGCGTTGTGAAATCTCAACAATTAAGTAAGCTGGAAAAGAAAGTTCGCTGATATTTTAATGAAAAGAATTTCTAATGGCCGGCACAAAACGTACTAATGGACATCGCCCTACTGGGTTACTTCATCTTTTAGACCCCGCGCTAAAATTAGCTCCTCACCCTAAACAAGAAAATCTTAATTTTGATCTGAACGATGCTCTTAATGCTGTCGTGCGACTTACAGCGAAAATTCCAGAAGATTCATTTAGTGCTAAAACGTTGGGAAAAGAACGAGAAGGTAACGCAGTCCTGATCAGCGAAGAAGGACTTCTTCTGACAATTGGATATTTGGTGGTCGATGCTCGGTCGATAACCTTAAAAGCCCATAACGATGAGCCTGTTTCAGCGGAATTGGTCGGCTATAATCATGAAACAGGAATGGCAATCATCCATGCATTGGGCCAGTTAAACACCAAGCCTATTAAATTAGGTAGTTCTGAAAACCTTAAAGAACAAGATCCTGTTATAATAGCACCATATGGGGGTGTACACCACGCCGTAAGCGCGAAAGTCGTATCCCGTCGCGAATTCACTGGATCATGGGAATACTTGCTAGAAAATGCGATATTTACGGCCCCTATCCACCCTAATTGGAGTGGAGCCGCACTGATTAACGATGACGGCACACTATGCGGTATAGGATCGTTATGGGTTAATGATGCTGAAAAAGAAAATAAGAACACTTCTATAAATTTAGGAGACAAAACATCAAAAAATGATCCAAATGATAGCCCAGGAAATATGTTCGTCCCTATTGATCTATTAAAGCCAATTTATGAAGATTTAATTTCATTTGGTATAGTAACGGGCCAGCAAAGACCTTGGTTAGGAATGTATACCTCGGAGGTGATGAATCAATTATTTATCTCAGGTGTCATCCCTAATGCTCCAGCAGATCTAGCTAAAATTGAACCTGGCGATATCGTGACTGCTGTAAACAATCAACAGGTAACAAATTTATCCAGCATGTATAAGCTAATATGGTCGTTGGGAACTGCCGGCGCAGAAATTACACTCAGCCTGCGCCGTGATAATGATAATATCGAAATTACAATAATATCTGATAGCCGGTATAATTTTATGGAAAAACGCAAAAAACACTGAACCTATAATAATTCTGGTAAATTAAAAAAAAAATAGTTATGTCTCCAACGCTTCTTAATTACAGGTGAACGAGGATCTGGAATCATGCCTCAAATGAATGAGTCTATATTACGGCGCCGCACATTTGCCATCATCTCTCACCCTGATGCCGGCAAAACGACACTTACTGAAAAATTACTTTTATTCGGCGGAGCCATCCAAATGGCCGGTGCCGTAAAAGCTCGGGGCAATGCCCGTCGAGCACATTCCGATTGGATGAAAGTTGAGCGCGAACGTGGAATTTCGGTGGCCTCCTCAGTTATGACCTTCGAATATAACGATTGTACCTTTAATCTTCTAGATACTCCAGGTCACGAAGATTTTAGCGAAGATACGTACCGAACTCTAACGGCTGTCGACTCAGCCATTATGGTAATTGACGCAGCCAAAGGCATCGAACAACAAACACGTAAACTATTTGAAGTTTGCCGTCTCCGTGATGTACCCATTGTTACATTCGTGAATAAAATGGACCGTGATTCACGAGATCCATTTGAAATTCTTGATGAAATTGAACGTTCTCTAGCATTAGATGTGACTCCAGCCAGTTGGCCAATCGGAATGGGTCGAGATTTCCATGGCTGTTATGACGTTTTCAATGATCATTTAATACTTTTGCCAAAGGGTAAAGCTAGTGGAAGTTTTGATGCTAATAACCCGGGTATAATAGAAAAATGTTCGGGCCTTGGTGATTCTAAACTTGATGATATGCTGCCAGATGACGCGGTCACCAAATTACGTGAAGAAGTTGAGATGGCGCGCGGTCTCTGCCCAACTTTTGATATACAAGCGTATCGCGAAGGTCACCTAAGCCCCATCTTTTTCGGCAGCGCCATCAATAATTTTGGTGTGCGTGAATTACTTAATGGGATTGGAAACCATGCCCCTTCCCCTCGTCCACAACCCACCCTAGGCAGAACAATTGACCCAATTGAAAAAAAAGTTACGGGTTTTGTTTTCAAAATTCAGGCCAATATGGATCCAAAACATCGCGATAGGATTGCTTTTTTTAGGTTATCCTCCGGTCATTTTAAACGAGGAATGAAGCTCAAGCACGTTCGGGAAAATAAAATGTTATCCCTCCACAATCCCTTACTTTTCCTCGCACAAGACCGAGAAACTGCAGCGGAAGCCTATGCCGGTGATATAATTGGTATCCCTAATCATGGTAATATTCGAATTGGTGATGCGTTAACAGAAGGTGAAGAAATAAAATTTACTGGGATCCCGAGCTTTGCGCCCGAATTATTACAAACAGTTCGACCAAAAGATCCTATGAAGTCTAAGCACTTAGGGCGAGCTCTTAATCAACTCGCGGAAGAAGGGGCCGCTCGGGTTTTTAAACCAAGAATTGGAGCCGATTGGATTATTGGTGCCGTCGGTGCTTTACAATTTGAAGTTATGGCCGATCGCATACGTACGGAATACGAAGTGCCCGTCATTTTTGAGCCGACATCACTTTTTACTGCCCGATGGGTTGAAGCAAGTGATCATCAAAAACTTAAGAATTTTATTGATGCTAATACCACCGCTATCGCTGATGATCACGATAAGGAAGTTGTATTCCTTGCTAGAAATGCTTGGCACTTGGACCGAGCTGCAGAAGATTTCCCCGAAATTAAATTTCTAAAAACAAGGGAACAAACACATTAATTTTTTTAGCAGTTACTTTCGAATAATTTTATCTATAAAGAACTTCAAATAACACCTAAAAAATAGAAAATCGTAAAATTTTAAAATCAAACCAACAAACGTCTATAAAAATTAATAAACAAGAGAGGTTGACGATTACTTTTGTATTAGATCCACGTTTATATGAAGATTGCATCGAGATCACCAACTTAAAATTAAGCAAAATGCTTTTGATGAATGATTGCCGCTATAACTGGTTGATACTCGTTCCACGGCGGGAGAAAATAAGTGAAATCCATCATCTAAATACTATTGAGCAACAGTTGCTGTTCGACGAAATAACAAGAACTGCTGAATTTCTAGAAAAAGAATTTTGCCCAACAAAAATTAATATTGGCGCTATAGGTAATATCGTATCACAACTCCATATTCATATAGTCGCAAGGAACGAAGGTGATCCTGCTTGGCCAAATCCGGTTTGGGGACACAGCCGATCGGTTGCATATGACAAAGATATTGCAAAAAAACTTGTGGGAAAAATAAAAAAAGCTTTTTAGTTATAATTCTCTATTACAGTATTAATAAATTTTTTGAATCGGAAGAATATAATTCTGCCACCAAATCTTGCCGTCTTTCCAAAACAGCCCGCTGATTTATATATCCTTTATCAGTTATTTCATTAGCGTCTATGTCTGGTGGTTCAATCATGAACAGAGCACGTGCGATTCTCGTACTACTGCCGCTACTAGTCTCATTATATGCTCTCAATCCATCCATTAACGCATCACGTACATTTTTATTAGCAACCAAACTTTCAACGGTTGCATCAGGTGATAATCCGGGGCTCAAGGCCCGGCAACCGATTATATTTGGAAAAACCAAAATACCAATTTCATCCTGGTCATGTCCTGTTATTACAGCATCTTGGATCACATTATTGGCAGAAGTCACTACTGCAGTTCGAAGATTCCCGACAGAGACCCACGTCCCTGTGGACAACTTAAAGTTTTCCGAAACCCGCCCATCAAAAATAATACCTTTGCTCGGATCCAATGGATTTTCAAATTTGACTGCGTCACCTATGCAATAGAAACCATCTTCATCAAAAACTTTTTTTGTTAATACCGGATCTTTAAAATAACCCGGCATCACATTTGGCCCTCGCACTCTGATTTCAAGTTTTTCCTTATCCGGAACTAATTTAATTTCAGTAGCCGGAATCGGCAAACCAATCACCCCAGCTTTGGAAATCGGCCAATGAACTTGCGTGCAATCAGGAGAGGTCTCTGTTGCTCCCCAACCAGCCAACATAAAGACGTGTTTACCTGTAGTTTTTTCAGACAATTTTTCAAGTTTTTCCCATGCACTTTGTGTTAGTGCAGCTGCCGCATAAAAAATAACATCTAAATTCTTGAAAAAAACCTTTCGGAGATCAGCGTCTTTTTCAAAATAGGGTATCAACATGTCATAACCACGTGGCACATTGAAGTAAATAGTTGGCGAAATTTCTCTTAAATTCGCAACTGTTTGATCAATTAAACCAGGAGCCGGTTTACCACCATCAATATACATTGTACCACCGTTACGAAGTATCATATTGAGATTGTGATTTCCTCCAAAAGTATGGTTCCATGGCAACCAATCAAGAGTAACAGGCGGTTTTTCGTTTAAAAACGTCCATACCTGTGATATTGCCTGTTGATTGGAACATAACATGCGCTGACTGTTTATCACGCCTTTTGGTAGCCCTGTGGACCCCGACGTAAATAATATTTTTGCAATTGTATCAGGACCTACTTTATTTTTATTTGCTTCAACTTCTGGGGTTGGTGTAACGTCTACGAGTTCGCCAAAATCTGTTGACTTTAGACCCGCAGGAGGATTGGAACTGACAACTATCTCGGCGTTATTAAAATTATTATTAATAAGCGCTTGCGAAAATTTATCACCATCAGCAGCGTAAACCATCCCAGGTTCTGTTAACCGCAGTATATAATTGAGCTTACCAAAATCTTTAGACATTAAAGAATAAGCGGGTGAAATTGGTATGACTGGAATCCCTACATGCATGGCTCCAAATAGCAAGAGAGCGTTATCTACTGAATTGTCAGACAAAATGGCAACAGGTTTTTCTGCGGATAAACCCCGGTTCAGTAACGCTTGAGCAACCGACGTAATTTGAAACAAGAATTCGCGGTACGTAACCCTCCTCCACTCTCCCTCCTCTCTAGATCGATCCGCTAAAAAGATAGCATCAGGGGTTTTTCTTGCCCACTCTATAACCCAAGAACTCTGAGATGCAGGATATTCCATAAGTGTTTGTGAAGAACGCATGATAATCTCACCATCACCAAGGTTTTCAATTTCTACGTCTGGATCCGCCAGAGAAACCGCTCTAATTTCTTTTGTCATTGCTTCCGTTCCTAAACACTAATTAGTCCATACAAGTTCTAGGACATTTTATTCTAAAAACAAACAAATTAGCATTTTATCAAACTAATTTCCTAGCATACAGCTGGGATATGAACACAGGCTTGTAAAAATTTGATCCTAAGCTATATACAGACCTTCGAACCCTGAAGCCCATTATGGGTGGGCTAAAAATCATGAATTCAACATCTGCCGAAAGTACAAAGCCGATGGACATACGAAACGTCGCCATTATAGCTCACGTTGACCATGGAAAAACCACCCTTGTTGATTGTTTACTTAAACAAACTGGAATCTTTCGCGAAAATGAACAAATTCAAGAACGAGCAATGGATTCTAGCGACCTGGAGAGAGAACGCGGCATTACAATTCTAGCAAAATGCACTTCAGTCAAATATGAAGAAACCCGCATAAATATAGTTGATACGCCGGGACATGCTGACTTCGGCGGCGAAGTAGAGCGAATACTCAGCATGGTTGACGGCGTCGTTCTCCTTGTCGATGCAGCAGAAGGCCCAATGCCTCAAACGAAATTCGTTTTAGGCAAAGCTCTAACTTTAGGCCTGAGACCAATTGTTCTAATTAACAAAATTGACCGCTCAGACCAACGAAAAGATGAAGTCCTAAACGAAATTTTTGATCTATTTTCAGCAATGGATGCCAACGAGCACCAACTAGATTTTCCATATCTTTATTCATCGGCCAAGCAAGGTTGGGCTGCTATTGACACTGACAGGCCAAAAGATAATATGGACCCTCTTTTTCAAATAATAATCAAGCATGTTCCAGAACCCGAAGTTAATGTAACTGGTGAATTTAGTCTCCTAGCCACAACACTTCAAGCAGACCCCTATCTCGGCCGTGTTTTAACAGGCAAGGTAGCCTCAGGTACTGTGGTTCGAAACATGACGGTTCAAGCGCTCGATCGCACTGGAAATAACATTGAAGAAGGCCGGGTAAGTCAACTACTTGCTTTTCGTGGTTTAGAACGCGTGCCAGTTGATGAAGCCCATGCCGGCGATATTATTGCCATTGCGGGTCTAACAAAAGCAACAGTAGCGGATACAATTTGTGCTCCAACTGTTACCAGAGCACTTGATGCTCAGCCAATTGACCCGCCAACATTGACAATGGGATTCTCTATTAATGATTCGCCATTAGCCGGCACAGAAGGAACCAAGGTAACCTCAAGGGCAATACTGGAGAGATTAATGAACGAAGCGGAAGGAAATGTAGCGTTACAAGTGAGCCATACCGCTGACCCAAAGTCTTTTGAAGTCGCCGGCCGAGGCGAACTCCAACTTGCCGTTCTGATTGAAACCATGCGTCGTGAGGGCTTTGAACTTACAATTTCACGGCCTCAAGTGGTATACCAATTAGATTCTGAAACTGGTAAACGGTTAGAACCAATAGAAGAAGTAATAATTGATGTTGACGATGAGTATTCCGGAATAGTTGTTGAAAAGTTATCCTCACGAAAAGGTGAGATGCTTGAAATAAAATCCTTAAGTAACAATAAGCAAAGACTTTCTTTTCACGTGCCTTCAAGAGCACTCATCGGCTACCATGGCGAATTTTTAACAGATTGTCGTGGTACCGGTGTTATTAATCGTTTATTTTTTGATTATGCTCCATACAAAGGCCCAATTTCCGGTCGCCGAAATGGTACTTTGATTTCTTCAAGCGATGGAAAAGCGATCGCATACGCGCTTTGGAAAATGGAAGACCGAGGGCCAATATTCATCGCCCCTGGGGACAAAGTTTATAAAGGCATGATTATCGGTGAGCATAGTCGCGGCAGCGATCTTAATGTAAACCCTTTAAAGAGCAAACAACTTAGCAATATACGGTCATCCGGTAAAGATGAAGCTGTTGATTTAACGCCGCGAATTGAAATGGGATTAGATAGAGCTATTGCCTATATTAAAGAAGATGAGTTAGTTGAAGTTACTCCTACGTCTATTAGATTACGAAAACGCTATCTGGATATTCATGAACGTAAACGGCACGAACGCCTTGACGAGTAAATGTAAAAAGGTCCTTAGCCCGAAGCACAATCGATACAAAGTGGGGCGGCGGGATCAAATTCGAGTCTTTTTGAAGAAATGCCCTCCCCGCAATGTAAACATAGTCCATATTTCCCCTCTTCAATTCGGTCAAGAGCAGCTTTAATTCTTTGTTTCTCAACGTCTCTACGACGTTCTTGTTCAAGCGCCATCTCCTGAATTTGCATAGCGTCCATTCGCGACAAGCGTCCCACCTGAGACTGGTCTAGTTCTACAGGCTTACGGTCCTCTTGTGTAATGACCGCCTGCCGCAAAAGCTCCTCCATTTGATTTTCAAGAAGACCCTTTATCAATTTTATCGTATTTTTCTTTGCCATAGCGTAACTAAATTACCTAATAACATAATAACATATATTGGTGTTGTATCCACTACTCTTAAATTCTAATTTAAAGCAGAACAAACCTCAAAGGATTAAAAAAAAATGACCGTTGTTGACATTCACACCCACATGTTTGGTAACTCCTGGCTCGAAATGCTGCATAAACACGGTGGACCAACATATAAAGCAGGAACCATGGAAGATGGCCGGGACTATTTGATAGAAAAAGGTGCAGCCGCATGTGCGCTCGAAAAAGAAGCCTTTGATTACGATGCTCGAATTGTGGCAATGGATAACCACGGCATTGATATAGCAATTGTTTCATTAACCTCCCCAAACGTCTATTGGGGCGGCGAAGACGTTAGTTGTGAGACAGCACGCCTTGTGAATGATGAAATGGCTGCGGGAGAATCCTGTTATCCAGAACGTATCCGTTGGTTTGCTTCCCTACCATTTGAATATCCGGAAAAGGCTATAACTGAACTTCACCGCGCCATAGAAAAAGGAGCAGTTGGAGTGATGGCTACCGCGAGCATTAATGGCAAACACCTTATAGATCCATTGTTCGAAACCGTCTGGACTGAAATAAACAAACTTGAATTGCCTGTTCTAATTCATCCGACGGCACCATTTGGTTCAAAAGAAGCTGAGTTTGGCATTGAGAGAATATTGATGCCGGGTGCTGGTTTTATGTTTGATACAACTATTGGGATTGCCCGTATGGTAGTTGATGGATTTTTTGAACGCTTTCAAGACTTAAAAATTATTGCCTCTCATGGTGGTGGCTATATACCTTACGTTAATGGGCGGATTGACATGTTTTTCCAAGTTGAAACACTTAATAAATTAAAAATAGATCAATTGCCAAGTGAGTATTTCGGCAGAATTTATTATGACGCGGTTTTATACGACCGAGGCGCATTGAACCTCTGCATTGACATTGCCGGACCAGAAAAAGTGCTGTTTGGAACAGACTTCCCTATGCCCTGTGATGTTCCCAAACTTTATGAAATAATTGAAACACGCCCAAGTGAAGAAATTAAAGCCATTAAAGGTGGTAATGCTGTGAAATTATTTGGACTTTAAAATTGATAAATAAGGTCCGCAGCTTTATAAGAATCAGGAATGTCTCATTGGAGTGCCTACACCTCAACTTTGATGGCGCAGAAAAAAAACCGACACTGGTATTTTTGCATGAAGGCCTTGGCTGCATTGAACTGTGGCGAGATTTCCCAGAAAATCTATGTACTACTATGAAACTAAATGGATTTGTTTTTAGTCGTCAAGGTTACGGGGCCTCTGACCCTGTTCCTCTACCTCGGCCTATGGATTTTATGCACCAAGAAGCAATGAATGTCTTATCGCCAGTTTTAACTGAAGCAAAGATAAACTCGGCTATACTGATTGGGCATAGTGATGGCGGCTCTATCGCTCTTATACATAGTGGCAAAATTAAAGATCCACGCGTCAAAGCAATCACAACGATCGGAGCTCATGTATTAAATGAAGAACTAACCATCAAAAGTATTAGAGAAGCCAAAATTGCCTTCGAAACTACAGACCTTCCAACACGGCTTGCGAAATATCATGGCGACAACACCGATTGTGCGTTTTGGGGATGGAACGATATCTGGCTTCAGCCTAAATTTCTTGACTGGAATATCGAA
>CAZXGI010000059.1:4560-14746 GCA_964639965.1 uncultured Rhodospirillaceae bacterium | reverse complement strand
ACCCATATTGCGAACAGTCGGATTAGCGATTTTCGATGCAGCATTTTTGACACCCGATAAACTACCAGTCAGCAATTCCGAATTGGCTGTTTCAGCATGTCGAGAAAATGCACCAACTGAGATCGAACCATTTTTATTCTTTTTTATGCCTTTAATTTCACCTACGTTTTTTAAACTTACTAGACTCGTGGGTTTAATTAGATTTGCATTTAACATCGCAACCAAAGTTGCACCACCGGAAATTAGAATTCTCTCTTTCTGAACAGTTAACAGCTGGATTGCTTCCTCAACCGATACCGGCAAGAGAAATTTTTTATTTTTTGCTCTAGTATCTGACTGATCCTTTCCGCTTACTTTACCGAACACCGATTGGACTAACGATAGAAACCTATGCCATAAAGAGGGACCGGTTGGGAGTGCTGACGTCAACGGCATAGACGCTTCCTTAGGATCAATCGCTTCCCGAAAATTAGAAACGAACTGGTCTGCAATTTTGTTCGTATATTTTTGCATCATTCCAAGACCATATTTTCCAAGCCGTCCTGAAACGGACACCTCTGATATATAGTCAACCCGAGTTTTATTTGCCGAAATGACTGAAAGTTTAAGAAAATTTTCAGATGTCAGAAGACTCGAGCGAGTACCTTCTTGGCCGGTTGTTCGTGAGTAAACTTCGCTGGGCTCAACCTCTTTAGTGATCTCAACCGCTACGTCAAACCGCGCTTTAATAATTCCAACCGAAATAGCAATGCTTGCTTCGTATGTATTGTCATTTACCTTAGTAATATTCTCACACCCAGGAATACACCCTGCCATCAATGAATGGTCTGTGATTTTTTGCCAAACCATTGATTGGGGCTGATCTATTTCAAAGTGACCTTCAAGGTGCATGACAATCTCAATTTATCTTTTACTTATTCAAATACATTTTTTTGACTACCGCTGTTCGCGCGGTACAATCATTTTAGGGTCCACGAGGCGCCCCTCTTCGACAACAACCTTACCATCAAGTTCAATGGTGCAATTACGCATCGGCACATCATAATGTCCACGTGTTGTTCGATTTCCGCCACCTTGTGTATTAGGACCGGTCGAGAAAAGGAAGTTTCCTGGAAAAGTACGAGAAGCCGCACGATTGCGCTCAGATACATCACCATATAGGGCTATAGAATCCCAACGAGCTTGTGGATTTAGACCCCAGCCTAAATGTGATAAAGCGAAAGGGTCGCGATCACCTTCAAATTCAACCCCTTCTTCCAACCATTCTTTCATTAAAGCGGCATCCAAACCACCGTCAATTTCAACTATATGACCGTCTTCGACCGTTAGATAAATTGGATCCACTACATACCTGGTGTATGGCAGTATAACGATATCACCCGGCATTATTACAACTTTTCCTCGAGCACTTCCTTCATCAGGAAACGTGTGAATATGTCCAACCCCCCAATGGTCAAAACGTCCTGGTTCATCGGCCATGCCGTATTGGCTCATAACGGGATACTCCCCACGAGTGAAATGCAAATCGGTACCTGCAGCACTAGTAACATGTATCTTTTCAGTCTTCTCATATATATCATGGGCATGCAAAACGGCTTCTTTCAGGCCTGGAGGAGATTGAAGTTGCTCAAGATCATCTGGGGCATCTATAATCATCTGGACACGAACTCCAGCCTGCTGTACGTCGCGAAGCCAACTTGAAAACAATGGAACATGAAAGATGAGTATCATGTCACACGCCAAAAGTGCTTCAAGCGTACCCTTGCATTTCCCGATAGTCGGTACACCCACCTTAGTCCAACCCGGTATCGTATTTACGCACATTTCATAAATATCAAACCCAATTTCATCCGCAGCAGCAAAGGCGGCCTGAATGTATTCTCTGCGTGTCCCCAAATCCGATACAATCGCTATTGTGTCACCAGGATTAACCTTACAAAGCTCAAACTGCTTCTTAAATAACATCGCCATTTTGGCGGGATTAACTTCCTGAGCTCGAATTCCTGATTCCATTTTCTCACCTTTCACAAATGTTATGATAATTTCGTGATCAAAAATTTATAAATGTAATAATCTCCCTAATCTACTTTAGTAAATTCAACACTCATTTTCTGAGACCAATTTCAATCTTACACTTGCTCTCGAAGTTCTACATCAGCGATCATCTCCGGAACCACGTATGCTCCATCTTCTATTATTAACTCATTATCCAAATAGACAGTGCAATCTTTCATTGGTAAATCGTAATGACCCTTGGTTACACGCGTTCCACCACCTTGAGTGTTTGGTCCAGTCGAGAACAAAAAGTTACCAGCAAAACCTCTCACAGCGCCATTACTGCGGTCAACATCATCCCCATTCAATGCGATGCAGTCCCAACGGCAATAGGGATTCGTACCAAAACCAATATGGGAGATAGCATGACCATCGCGGTCATCCGGTGAGCGCTTATTACTATCAAGCCAATGATTCATGAGACGTGCATCTAGGCCCCCTTCGATTTTTACAATGAAACCGTCTTCAACAGTGATACGAATTTCATCCGTGATATATCGGTTGTACGGCAGTACCACAATATCACCAGGCTGGGCTACAACGGTACCATTTGCCTTACCCTCATTGGGGAACGTGTAGCAATGTCCGGCACCCCAGTGATCAAAATGACCAGGCTCATCTGCAAATCCCCATTGGCACAACGATGGATAGTCTCCTATCTCAGCTTGGAAATCGGTACCGGCAGGACTGGTAACTCGCATCGACTTTGATTTAGCCAATCTGTCTGTCACGGCCTTCGTCGCTCGCTTAACCGCTGGAGTTGACATTTGGCTTTTTAAGTCATCAGGATGGTCGATGATCATCTGGACACGGGTACCAGAGGCCCGTACTTCATGCATCCATTTAGTAAATAAAGGCACATGCATAGCTAAAACCAAATCCGCGGCCTTCAGTGCCTCAACCCCACCTTTGCACGCGCCAACCGTTTCACGGCCAACAGAGGTCCATGAAGGGATTGCATTCACCTTCATTTCGTAAATATTAGCTTTAAGTGTGCTAGCCGCTGCAAATGCTGCTTCTACATACTCTTTACGCGTACCCAGATCACTTAAAACGACAATCGTTTCTCCTTCTTGCACGTTACACAATTTTAGTTGTTGCCGAAAAAGATCTGGCACTTCTGCTGGATTGGTTAATTGCACACGCGACATATTTATCCTCCCTTTTTTATTTTAGATTATTAAATATCGTAAATGGATTTGCAACAGGTTGGAGGTCTTATTGGATCTTCCCGATAATCTTTGTGTTCCTATATTTCAATTTAAGAAGACACCCTTTATTAGATTAATCTAGATCCAATGTTCCATTGGCTGACCAGCCACGGGAGAAGAAAAAGAAGCAATCTGGCCGCCAGCTAAACATCCTAAATAAACGGTTTTTAGATCTTCGCCTCCAAAAGCAATGCTAGATATTAATGGCGCAATTAATCCTTTTGCAGCCACCATTTGGTCACGCAAAAGGTTTCCAGCAGCAAAATTTTCCTCAACTTTTCTTATCTCAGAAAAATTTCCATCGTCTATTATTTTTTGAACCTGTTGATCTGCCGTAATTACAATAACCTTTTCTGCCACCACCATGGCTATCCAAAGATTATCTTTTTCATCAAATGCTATGCCGTCCGGGAAGCCATCTCCTAGTGATAGCGGGCCAAACTGTTCTGGCTCACCAAGTTTAAATTCATCCAATATTTTGAAGCGCCGAACACGCTTACCAGTCGTTTCAGCGACATATAAATATTCATTCCGAGAGTCAAATCTGATTTCATTTGGAAAACTGAGATTAGAAGCAATAATTCTGACCGAGTTTCCATCAAACACACCAATGTAACCATCACTGGTATCTTTCCGAAAACCATCCATAAACTCATTTTTTCTTGTCGATACGGTAAACCACAAATTGTCATTTGGTCCCACTAGAACAAAATTAACCAAACCAAGGGGCCTACCTTCAAAATTATCGCATAGAACTGAAGAATCCCCTGATCTCGACATATGCTCTAACCTCCGAGTGCCCATATTAGCTACAGCAAAACTACCATCTTTCAGCATCGCCAAGCCATTTGGTAAGCTATTTTGAACTTTTTCACCGTCCATTTTTTGTGGAATGAACTTCTGCGTGCCATCACTTAATATATGACATATTCCACCTCGGCCATCTGAGGTCCAAAGATCGCCGTTTTTTTCAGCTATGACACACTCTGGTCGCACGAGACCTTTGCCAAAGTATTGAATCGTTGACTGATCAATTGTAAAATTATCCATCAGGGACTTATCCTTGTCGATATATTTGCGTAGCTAAAATACCCTGTTCATATTCATATTTGCAACAAGGTATAATTAAAGAAATTAGGACCAATAAAATGATCAACCTTGGCTTTGTAGGGCTAGGATGGTGGGGTAAAGAACTTGGGAATGCCGCCCAAGATTTATCTACCAAGATTAATATATTCGGCTGTTACTCGTTATCTTCGGACGAAATGACAAGTTTTAGCAGTAAATTTGGAACTAAAATTTATAAGAATTATCAAGAAATGCTGTCCGACCCAGAAATTGATGGTGTAGTGCTAGCAACCCCTCACACCCAACACGCTGATCAAGTAATTCAAGCAGCTATGAGTGGCAAACATGTATTCGTCGAAAAACCTCTGGCTTTAACTATTAGCGACGCAACGTCAGCTGCATTATGTTGCAATACTAATAATGTAGTTCTAGCTGTCGGCCACAACCGGCGTTTTTCTCAGTCCGCGAAGGAATTGTCCAGGTGGATTAAAGACAAAAAACTTGGTCAGTTACTGCATATCGAAGCCCATTTTTCAGGTGATAGTGCCTTGCAATTTAAAAAAAGTAATTGGCGTGCAAACCGGTCTGAGTCACCCGCCGGCTCATTGGTCTCAATTGGACTCCATATGATTGATACCATCCAGTGGCTCTTGGGACCTATTGACCGGCTGAGTTGTATTAGCAAACGCCAAACTTTGACCGTCAATATTGACGATACAACTGCAGCATTATTTGAATTAAAGAATGGTATGACTGGAACACTGGGCACCTCATTTGCAACGCCACCGACTTCCTATTTAAAAATTTATGGAACAAAGGGCCTCGCCGAAACGACAAATGACTTTTCTACTTTGAATTGGCGAAAAGGAACCGAATTATCCCATGAAGTTCCGCTCAAAACCCTCAATACACTAGTGGCCGAATTTCAGTCTTTTATTGATGCTTGCGAAGGCAGAAACCCATATCCAGTAACTCCCAACGAAGCAATAAACAATGTTGCCGTAATAGAAGCCATGAAGAACTCTTGCGAAATGGATGGAGAGTGGGTGAAAATAAAGATATCCGATTAGGCCGATTGCAATCCTAATATATACTGTGCCGCCTTTTCCGCAATCATCAACACTGGCGCATTTATATTTCCCCCAACCAAATCTGGCATAACAGAGGCATCAACCACGCGTAAATTCTTGCAACCACGAACCTTTAACTCTGGATCAACTACCGAGTCATCATCGATCCCCATTCGGCAGGTACCAATAGGATGAAACACCGTATTTGCGGTTTCACGAATAAAACTATCTATCTCTTGATCGCTTTGAACTTCTTCTCCCGGTGTCATCTCTTTTCCCAAGTGACTGGAAAAAGCAGGATGTGTAGCAAGAGCACGCGTGATTTTAAACCCTTGACGCATGGTTGCTCGATCGACTTCAGTCGAAAGAAGATTGTTAAGAATTTTTGGGGGATCGTTTGGATTCTTAGATGCAAGCGTTACCTCTCCGCGGCTTTCGGGACGTAAATGACAAGCCATAAGGCCAATAGCTGATGGACCTGGTTTACGAACAAACGGAAACCATTCGCGTGCTTGTACAGAGAAAAGCCTAAAAAATAATTGTATATCGGGTATTGCCAACTCTGGACGGCTTTTGACAAAGCCCGTACCCAAACCAATAGGGTGAGTAGCCGGACCTGACCTCAAGAAATGGGCGCGCAACATATTTACAACTAAACGATCAAATCGAAGATCCCTTTGGAAGGCTGAAAACGATCTACGCTCAAACTCACTCCAAACGCTCGGATGGTCCTGAAGATTTTTCCCAACATTTTTTCGGTCAACAATGGGCTTGATTTCATGTTCTTTAAGATGGGCTGAAGGCCCGACGCCAGAAAGCATCAAAAGTTGAGCAGAGTTAAAAGTTCCTCCTGACAAAATTATTTCCTTATTAGCCCCGACAACAAAGCTACGTCCATCAACTAAATATTCAATTCTTACCGCTTTTATTTCTTCAAATTGAATACGTTGAACCTGCGCTCTAGTAATTACCTGAAGATTTTGTCGACCTAATGCAGGATGAAGGAAGGCAACGGCAGCACTTTGACGGCGACCTTCTGCTGTCGTAAATTGCATCCTGGCCAAACCCTCCTGATCGTTACCATTAAAATCATCCCGATATGTATAGCCAAGTGCTTCCCCCGCCTTAATATAAGCATCAAAAATTGGGTCTTCCGTGGGCGCAATTGCCGTTTTCATAGGGCCGCTGTCACCATGAAATTCATTACGTTCAGTTATATAATTCTCGGTTTTCTTGAAATAAGGTAGGACTTTATCATACGTCCAATCTGTTAGACCCATTTGTCCCCAGCGGTCATAGTCGCCTTTATTACCTCGAACGTAGGCTGTCATATTGATCGAGGAAGAGCCCCCTAAAACCTTCCCGCGAGGATGAAATAGGCGACGGTTATTCATAAACGGTTCGGGCTCCGACATGTAGGACCAGTTGAACTTGGGGTCTTTCCAAATCTTTGCCGTGCCACTAGGAATATGAATTAGCGGGTGACTATCTTTTCCTCCCGCCTCCAGAACAAGAACACTATTATTTGGATTTTCGCTCAACCGATTTGCCAATACACAGCCTGCTGAACCTGCCCCAACGATGATATAATCAAATTCTTTTTTCATGATGTTGTTGCCTAATAATATATAACTAGCTATTAGCGACTTTTAAATTTTTGAAGAATCCTTCCGTGCCATTGTCAATATAAAGACCAATACTCCCCTTCATTTCGGCTCCATGCTTAAGATCATTGACAATAATGGTCGGCTGATCATTATCATGCACAAAGAGACTAGCTCGGTCCCCCATAACTTCAATCCGCATTTTTGTCCAAGCGCCAGTCTCCAGGTCAACATAAGCTTCATAATGTCCAGGCACTTCCGTGCGTAAGCGGTCAAATTTCCAATCAGGATATGAAAAGTACTGTGATGCCCGATTTCTGCGTAATTGTTGTTCGGCGCGACCATTAGTAGGACGTATATACATACATTCAAATGCCGAAAGGTCATCTTGAATCCGGAAGGCAATACCAATAAATCCTCTAGCTTCAGCTATTGCTCCCGGAAGTGGCCGGCCAGCGACCTCAACTTCTATAATCCCATTATGGAATTCTAAATTATCAATTCGCGCGAATGTAGGATTATCGGGTGTTTCAGCATCAGGCGTTAACACCAATCGAATGGCATCATATCCATTGTGAAACGCTATAGTAGCCTCAACATCATTGGGGATTAGATCATCCAAATTTAAATCAATTTCACTCATTCATAGCTCTTATTGTCATTCAAATTGTTTCTCATGGTTCGGATCATTTTTTCCGCCAAGATTCAAGGGCCAAGTCTAATATATTCTTAACATCTGGCCAACTTTTCGCGCCATTTGTTTTGAGATCATTAGCCAGATCTTCAGGAAGATATTTGTCAATCGCAGGAAAAAAGCTCTTTCGAGTGCGCATCCGGTTAAACCAATCTAACGTATTTGGTTTGTCCTTGCACCAATTCCCCAACATCGACAACATATACAGCCGGTTAAGATAGGGAATTAATGCAATATCAGCTAGAGTAAAATTGTCCCCGGCAACATATTTGTTATCATTGAGAGCCGTTTCCATTTTATCGAGGGTTATTTCATGAACGACAATAGCCTTATGCGCATCAGGGTCGGCCAAGCCATCCTCCACGTAACGCCGTTTTCGCGCTTTCCAGTCCGATGCCAAAGATAATTGTGGAGTGTTGTTTAAAAATTCCTCTACCTTTTCTTTCGACATCTTGTTTATCGTATAACGGTGGGAACTCATAAACGTTATCGTTCCGCATGCCGGATGAAGCTCTTCATCAACCCACTTGGTCCAATAAAGCATATTTGCGCGGGCAGCGGGATCATCGGGTATTAATTTGACAGAATTGGGTATAACCCATTCTAGATATTCATTGATGACGGAAGATTCAAAAATGGCCTTTTCATCATGAATCAATGTGGGGACAACTCCTTTAGGGTTAATTTTCAAATAATCCGGATTGAATTGGTCGCCCTTGAGAATATCTAAATAGTGTTTTTCGTACTGAACATCTTTTTCTTCGAGAACCAGTCGAACCTTGGCAGCACAGACCGATGAACCATGATGATATAGCTGAAACATTTACACTCCCTTCTTCTCAGTTTTTTTTACTTTGTTTATAGTTCTGGTATCCGCGCTCCACCGAAAACTTCCCAACCGACAAGATCATCGGGATCACGGACGTGGACTTCAAATATAACTTTATTTGCTTTCCCATACTCTCGTATTCTACCCCAGTAGCAGAAGTCGCTCATATGCCAATTTGAACGATCCCATTCTTTCCACTGTAAATCGTCGATATTAATCTTTCCTTGCACATCGAGAATAGGCCCTTCAGGTGTACAGAATGAATCAATAACTAACCTGTTTCCTGTTTCAGGCAAACGATGACAGTCGCCCATTGCCCACGAAATTACTTTATCGTCACTTTCATCATTAGTTGATGTCCAAATTTGTTCAACCTGTCCCTTATTCTCGTCGACCATATACTCAACACCGCGCGAGTAACTCTCGGCTGGCCGTAGAGGCGGGTCAAATGGTCGACGTTGATAATTACCATTGTCGTAAACGCAAAAGCTGCCATCTGAATTAACTCTCGGATTATGACCATGCCAGGTCCAGCGAATATTCGGATCAACAGGCTGGAGCAGTTTTGATTTTTGGGGCTCTTTCCAATTTTCAAGGGGACCTAAGATCCAGACGATATCGCCACTATCACGATCAATTTTTATAAAGGCATCCTGATTTCTGAGAGATACTATTACCCCGCCATTTATGTGATCGTGTGTCACTCCATTGCCATGTGACCAGTCAACATGATCCGGAAAACCCCTCACATGCCAATACGGACTAAACGTGTCGTAACCAATTCGATATGGATCCAAATGATCAAAAGCATCCCATTCCCAAATCACCTCCCCTTCACTGGTAAATTCTAGTATTCTGTCACCAACAACTTTCTTGACCTCTCGGGGCGCATCCGGATCTGTTTCCGAAGAAGGATAATCGTCGAATGTCCTAGCATTTGCAGACATACACAAAAAGTTTCCTTCAGGGGTCTCATGGGGTTGATGATGAAGACTGTCAGCATCTATCGAGATTCCACCTTCAATCGGACCTCCAGGGCGACGACTGGCATACCACTCCCTCTTAATGTCACCGCAAAAATCCATCTCAACTGAGCGGAAATCAACCGAATGGAAAAATAGGTTGCCGTTAGAAATTTTATGTACTCCAGAGATTCTAAAATCCGATTGATAGTACCAAACTACGTAACCTTCATTATCGAGAGCAACTAACAATGAATAACCACGCAAGAATTGGCGTTGGCGTGGAGTGTGCCAAATCATGCGCGTTACCGGCCTTCGGCGGAGAGACAGAATGGTGAAACCTTCTTCCATAGATTCCGGCCGGGCAGTTTGAACATCAAAAACTGGCATATCACGCAAATCACCTGGTAACGCTTCTGTTTGCCAGTTCATCGGGGGTAAAACTATCTCTCTACCGTCTTTCCCCGTCAAAGTTGCTGTCACTTCATAACTTTGACTAGGGCGTAATCCCGTTAAAATTAATTTGTTACCTTCCTGGATCTCAGCAAAGGTAATTTCGCGGAGGTGGCTGTTACTTTTTAGTTGAACCAATGCGGAACCACCTTGGAATTCGCTCAATTCCATAATCACCGTAAGTCCAACCCGATGGTCCGGAACCGATTTTAGTGTTGCTGCTACCAAAATGTCCTCACC
>CAZXGI010000059.1:0-4460 GCA_964639965.1 uncultured Rhodospirillaceae bacterium | reverse complement strand
AAGAAAAGATCAAAATTTCCAATTTTCTTGCCATCTTCTAGGGAGTTAAATTTAATTATTAGCCGCTCTTTCTCCCTGGTCCCGGAAAGAATAAGGTCCGTCTTATTTTTAGGTTCACCGGCAAAATACATCTGTGTTATGAGTTCATCACACCCAACCAAATTGACTTTAAAATGAATATGTGGCGGTCTTTGCATGGCTCCTTGGCTATAACCAGCTGGCTTTATAGTTTTAAAAAAATATCGGCCTTCATCATCCGTTCGTACTCGGCCATAACCCTGAAAATTCTTATCCCAAGGTAAACTGGATTGATCTCGTTTATCTTGATAACGTCCCCATTTATTAGCCTGCCAGATTTCAACCAATGCATTAGATGCGGGTTTCCCAGAGCGATTTAGAACTCGACCTTGTACGATATGAACATCGCCCAAAGCTTGTTCTTTTCGACTGTCCACAAATGTCAGATCGGCATCCTGATCAAGGGGTTTTTCAATTGGATAGAAAGGACCCTCACCTTGGCTCGGAGTTGGTAATAACGCAGCTTCTGCATATTTTGACAGTTTGCTGACCGCAAAAACAAACGACGTCGAGATCGCTAACTTCCCGATAAAATTCCTTCGGGTTGATTTTGTATTTGTAAATTTTTTCTTCGGCATTGTTTATGAAAGAACCCTTGCTCGTTAAGGTAGCCTATTATCTATCTTTTTCGCAGTTCCAATTAATTATAGATTAAACGGATCGCAATTAACTAGAAATTCCTATATTAATATTTTAAAAAAGATGCAGATGTGCTATCTGTCAGCTATTATTTTTTTAATTTCAGGTAAGTCCTCCCTTCCCTTATCTGACATGAGGGTGATGATATGATCCTCTAATCGATCCTGTATTGCGACCTTATAACTATCGCGCTCGCAAATTCTATTGTACCAATTGAGAAGGTTAGGCCTTTGATCAATAAGCTCAATTAGATTTAAGTGTTCAAATCTTGTGATATAGGGCGTAAACGCAATATCAGCGAGGGAATAATGATTTCCGGCTAGCCACTTGTTTTCTTTTAAAGTTGTATCCATATCAGCAAATAATTTTTCAAACCTAAAGATTGCGGTAAAAAAATATTTAGATTTTATGCCGTTCATGGTTAGATCCCGCAACATCTCACGCCTCGCAGGATCAGGAATACCATCAAAATGCTTTTTGATTTCCTCCTCGGATTTTCCTTCCACATGTGCATGACGAAACGCAATAGCATTGCTGACTGCTGTCGTGCTGGTATGAATTCCCTCATCAAGCTGTTTTGTCCAAAGCCTCATTATTGCCTTTAAATAAGGTTCGTCAGGTTTGAGAGGTCGGAAGGAGTACGCCTCATCCAGGAATTCCGTGATCACAGTTGATTCAATTATTATCTCACCATTTTCCGTAATTAGAGTTGGCACGACACCATTTGGATTTAACTTTTTGTATTCATCTGTCCGTGCTTCCCCCTTAAACAAGTTCATATGACGATCCTTCCAACTCAATTCTTTCTCTGCAAGCACGATACGCACTTTTTGAGCACAGACGGACATATCATTATGATACAACTCCAACATTATTTATTTTCCCAAGAGTAAGTTAATAGAGCCCGGTCCATTCAAGGTAACCTAATTCAACTCGTCCTATATGACTTATCACACATTCGCCAAATCTGTTATGTCTGTAGCACTCCAGCTAAAACAATCGAAGTTGGTTTGGTGTTACCAATCCAATATGATAGTTCCGCCGGCTCTTTAATATCCCAAATGACAAAATCCGCGTCGAACCCAACAGCAAGTTTCCCTTTTTGGTCTTGCAACCCCAACGCTCGAGAAGCATTCAATGTAACACCAGCCAAGGCTTCTTCAGGTGTGAGATGAAAAAGCGTAGTTGCCATGTTAAGCATCATTAACAAGGATGATGCTGGTGAAGAACCTGGGTTTAAATCTGTCGCAATTGCAATTGGCACATTTTGAATTCTAAGGCTCTCAATCGGTGGTAGCTTGGTTTCTCGCAAAAAGTAAAACGCGCCAGGAAGTAAGACAGCAACAGTTCCAGAATCAGCCATCGATTTTACGCCTTCCTCATCCAAATACTCCAAATGATCAGCTGATAGCGCTCCAAATTCACAAGCAAGTTCGGTTCCGCCGAGATTACTCAACTGCTCAGCGTGTATCTTAATGGGAAGATCCAACTCAGTCGCCGCCTCAAAAACGCGGCGTGTTTCTTCAATATTAAAAGCGATGCCTTCACAGAAAACATCTACGGCATCGGCCAAGGAATTCTCGGCAATCGCAGGCAACATTTCTTTACAAACAAGATCAATATAACCGCCGCTATTTTCCGAATACTCAGCAGGTAAGGTATGAGCCCCCAAAAATGTTGTTTGAACACTGATTGAATATTCTTTTCCTATCCGGCGTGCCACGCGCAGCATTTTCATCTCAGTTTTAACATCAAGGCCATATCCAGACTTGATTTCAATAGTTGTCACACCTTCGTCAATTAGTTTTTGAAGCCTTAAAGTTGCGCTTTCAAATAAATCTTCTTCGGATGCCGCTCGAGTTGCTGCTACCGTGGCGCGGATACCACCCCCTTCGCGCGCAATTTCTTCATAACTAGAACCTTCGAGACGTTTTTCAAACTCGCCAATTCGATTACCACCAAATATTAAATGCGTATGACAGTCTATTAAACCTGGAGTGATTATCGCACCAGCGCAATCAATAACATTTTCCGACAAATCTGCGGGAATATCGGGCAAATCTGCCATCGCGCCGAGCCATGAAATTTTGCCTTCTGTGACACAAATCGCGCCGTTTGGTATTATGCCATAGGGCTGACCAAAACCATCCATTGTCGCGAGATTGGCGTTCGTCCATAGTGAACTACCAACTTGATATGACATTGCCTCACACCCTCTTTTCTGACATTGTTATATCTGCATATACCATTTTATCCCGATCCAACCAATCATTTATAACCGGACTATGAAATGAAGTTATTCTTTCCAAACATATTTTCGGGCTCAGATTGGTTAAATGATGTCCTGATGGATATTGATAAAAATGGTATAATAAAATCTTTAGTATCAGAAGCTAAAAGCTCCGATGCTGATGAAATTTTCAGCGGCACGTGCCTTCCTGGAATGCCAAATCTGCATTCACATGCATTTCAACGGGCTATGGCAGGCTTATCTGAAATTGCTGGTTCGGGTGAGACCAACTTCTGGACCTGGCAAAAAGTTATGTATGAGTTTTTAACCAAGTTGTCGCCTGAAAATGTTGAAGCCATAGCCTCTCAATTGTATGTGGAAATGTTGAAAGGTGGCTTCACTTCCGTTGCTGAATTCCATTATTTACATAATGATAAAAATGGTGATCAGTTCGAAAATCCATCGGAGATGTCAGATCGAATTTTTGCTGCTGCAAATGAGACTGGTATTGGCCTGACACATCTTCCTGTCCTCTATGCACATGGTGGATTTGGCGCTCTTGAACCACAAGAAGGGCAAAAGCGCTTTCTTCAAACTGTTAGTCAGTTTCAACTTCTCTTGGAAACACTGAATAATCGGTATGGTAATGACCACCAGAGGAGAATTGGCATGGCACTACATTCTCTCCGTGCGGTATCACCCGAAATGATAAAGGATGCCATTGCATTAATGCCAGAAGGGCCAATCCACATGCATATCGCCGAACAAACCAAAGAAGTTGATCAATGTATCGATTGGTCCGGCCAAAGACCTATTGAATGGTTACTTGAAAATACCAATGTGGATAAAAGATGGTGTCTCATTCATGCTACGCACATGACCGGCGCAGAAATTAATGCCTTAGCTGATACTCGTGCTGTAGTGGGTCTTTGTCCAACCACGGAGGCTAACTTAGGTGATGGACTTTTCCCACTGGAAAAATTCATGCGCCAAAAAGGGGAAATTGGAATTGGCTCAGATAGCAACACCTCCGTGGATATCGCTGAGGAATTAAGGCTTCTTGAATATGGTCAGCGCCTGAGCCAACAACGCAGAAACATTGGTGCTAGTGGGGAAGGGGCTTCAACAGGAGAAACCTTATTTAAGGCTTCGCTTGCCGGTGGCTCACAAGCTTTAGATCAACCAATTGGTATTCTCAACCCAGGGTATAGGGCAGATTTAATTGTGCTCAACAACCAACACCCCGTCTTGTTCGGTCGAACAGGTAGCGCCATTATAGATTCCTGGATTTTTACTGGAGGAAGAGAATTGATTTCAGACGTATTTGTTGCCGGACAGCATCTCGTCAAAAGGCACTGTCATATCCACCAAGAAAATATCGAAAATCGTTATCGCGAAACAATTAAATCGCTGGCCAATTAGAATATCCATTTGAAAACATTTTTTAGGTCTCAAATCTCATGTGGGGGGGGGGATAATTAGAAAGCCTCATTCAGGGTTGAAAAAGGATACC
>CAZXGI010000058.1:0-14751 GCA_964639965.1 uncultured Rhodospirillaceae bacterium | reverse complement strand
CTCTGCGATGAGCTAGGTCATATGAATATTCAGTATTATTATTCCGCTCTAAGTGATGGGATGTTCAGGGTCATGGATATTATTGGTATGCCAAAGGAAGAAATTCCTACGCGGTGTACAAGCCTTGCACTTCATAAAGAGGAAGCAGAATTCTTTGATGAAGTTAATGATGGGGATGAGTTCTCTATGGCAACTGCGCTTCAGCATATAGGCAATAAATCTATCATCTTTCAACACTGTTTTTTTTGCATATCAGATAGGCGTTTGCTGTTTCGTTCGAAATTTGTATCGGTATTGATGGATTTAAACACCCGTGGAGGTATTCCAATACCGAAGAAATTTAAAGTAGCGTTATTGAAAGAAATCCCTGAATATATTGCGGATAGATAGCATTTAAGCAATTCAGTATTTGCTTTGTTAATCGAACTTTTTGTTGATAGTATATTTTTTGAAGATTTCTATTTTGATCCGTTAAGTATGGTTTTCCATGGATGTCATTCAAAATTTCGTTTGATAATTATTTTTCAGACAACCAACAATCAATAAGCCACCTTGATATTGATAAATTAGCCGGTGGTAACATTTCATATTTTTTTGACATTCTGATAATTTCGGCGCGTGAGAACCATCTGGCTTCAGTCAGTTCTTTATCGCGGCAAATTATTTCGGTTGTTATTGCTTGAGCATTAAAGCCTAACATGATTGAAGCTGGAAATGGCCAAGGTTGAGATGCTTTATAGATTACGTCACCTACCTGAATGTTTGTTTCCTCAAATACCTCACGGGTAACAGCCTGTTCAAGCGTCTCGCCCGGCTCAACGAAACCAGCGATAGTTGAGAACCGCAAGCCTTGAAATTTTTTATTGTGGCCAAGCAGGCATTTATCTTCTTTTGGATGGGTTACTAACATAATAACGGCTGGATCGGTCCTTGGAAAATGGGATTTACCACATTTTGCATTTGAACAGGATCTCTCATGCCCCCCGCGGCATGATTTTGTTGGTTGCCCACAAATTCCACAAAATTGGTGCCCTTGATGCCAGTGAATGAGGGCACGAGCATAGGCAAGATAACCAGCCTTTACTGGGTCAAGCGTCGTTGCCAATCTTCGCAAATCCTCAAAACGTGTTTCTTTGGGTAGTATTGTCGAATGAGGATCTTCGATATGGGAAAGATCGGCAGCATAATAAATAACATCATCTTTCACACCTAGAAATGCGAGCGTTTTGGCATTTTTACGCACAATATCAGCGTTGTTTCCTGACAAAATTGCAGCAATTGGATTATTTTTGGAGTCACCACTGGTGAAGATAAGGTTTTGACTTCGCCAGACTGGAATAATTTGTATGGAATCGCCCCTCAAATTTGAGGATAGCCAATTATCATCCATTCTGCGGTCATGGGCACGGTCAAGTGTAATATTATCGTAAAAAAATCTTGAGGCCATAACAGCATGTATACACAGGATCGGCCTTCACGCAATCTCCTCGATAATGATCTTATTGGTTGTTTGTTTATTCCTTATTTATTAAGCACGATTATTATCGTAGTTTATGATAAACGATTAAAGATGGGTGGTAGTTAACTTGTACAAGGAATTTCGCAAATTCGTGGGCTCTTTCAAGGTTTTTTGCTTTCTATTCGCAATTGGAATTTTGTTCTCTGGTTGTACTGAAAATAATATTTACGCGAATCTTTCCAATAATTCGTACCTAAGCGATCAACAAGAAATAATTGAAGCTGCTGATTGGGATGCGGCCAAGACTTTTGAGATTCGTATTCGTCAGAACGAGTTTCGCCCGGCAATTATTCGTTTAATACAGGGAGAGCCGTATATTATGTTTGTTGAGAATCGAGATGATATAAGCCATATGTTGGTTGCTGAGGACTTTTTTAAAACTGTGGCAATTCGTAAAATAATATCACAAAAATTAGAAATTAGTCGTATCAATTTGATTGCACTCCATCTGCACCCGGGAGAAATGAAAGAGATTCATTTTATACCAGCGCGTGATGGTTGGTTTGACTTTGAGGGAGGGCACGGCCCAGGAATTTTTGCCACAGATTATATCTTCTCACCATTAAGTAGGGGAGCTGTTAAAGGTATGGTAGGATCTTTCGTTGTAGAAGAATGAGCACTGCCCAACAAATTTCTAGTTTAGGAGGATAGCGCTTGCCAGCCCTCCCCTGAAATCTGCTATAGTCTTTTTGGGAGATCAGCTGTGGACAAACAGCTCGCTAACCCGGTCAGATCCGGAAGGAAGCAGCCGTAACGGGTTTTATTTGGGTCACATGTTTGGTCTCCCACCTGATTTATTTGGTTGAGTGTGTCATATAAGATGTGTGCGATAGAATGAATGATACTGAGCAAGCCATCAGTTTAGAAGATTCTGAATATAAGGTTTTGGCGCGTAAATACCGTCCAAGTGACTTCAACTCTTTAATTGGCCAAGATCCTATGATTCGCACACTTAAGAATGCTTTTGGATCGGGCAGAATTTCTCATGCTTTCTTACTAACAGGGGTTCGCGGCGTCGGTAAGACAACGACGGCAAGGATTATTGCTCGTGGGCTTAACTGCGTGGGGGTCGATGGTTCTGGTAATGCTACGATTGACCCTTGCGGTTTATGTGAACCTTGCCAAGCTATTGCTGAAGATCGATTGGTGGATGTTTTGGAGATGGACGCCGCAAGTAGAACTGGTGTGGATGATATTAGAGAGCTAATTGAAGGTGTGCGATATAAACCCGTTTCTGCTCGTTATAAAGTTTATATTATTGATGAAGTCCATATGTTGTCCAGATCCGCTTTTAACGCATTATTAAAGACATTGGAGGAACCACCGGCTCATGCAAAGTTTATATTTGCAACAACTGAGATCCGCAAAGTTCCGGTCACAGTTTTATCACGTTGCCAAAGGTTTGATCTTAAGAGAGTTGATGTTGAGACACTCAGTGCTAATTTTAAATGGATAGCTAAAGCAGAAGGCGTTTCAATTACCGATGCGGCTATAGCACTTATTGCTCAAGCAGCTGATGGTTCCGTTCGAGATGGTCAGAGCCTATTAGATCAAGTTATTTCTACTGGTTTGCGAGAATCTCATGAATTGAGTGATGATACTGTCCGCGAAATACTGGGTCTAATTAACAGAGACAGCAGTTTTGATTTATTTGAATTTGTAATGTCGGGAAATATTGTTTCAGCCCTTGAGCAGCTTGATCGTGACTATGCTAATGGCGCGGATCCAATATTGGTTTTGCAGGATTTACTTGATGTTATTCATTGGTTGGCTAGGGTAAAAGTAACACCGCAGATTGTAGATAGTCCAAAAGTGTTAGGAACGGATGCGGTGCGTAGTAAAGATATTGCCGAGCGAATTTCGATGGCCGCACTTACACGATCGTGGCAAATGTTAATAAAGGGCTTGCGCGAAGCGCAAACGCTGTCCTCACCAATAGATGCTGCCGAAATGATTCTAATTAGACTTGCTTATTTGGCTGATCTTCCACCCCCGGCTGATGCCGTGAGGGCAATGAGCGCGGAACCTAATCAGAAGATACCTGCGGTTATTGCAAATTCAATACCGAGCACTAGTAGTGGAGAGAAAGGTTTAACCCAATCATCCGTATTGTTAAAGACTGAGCCGGAACCTCATATTGATCAAAAAAAAGTACCTAACAACAACTCAAATAATCCTGAAACGTTTGAAGAAGTGATTGCTCTAGCTGATAAAATGAATGAGCATATATTGCGAGCCAACTTAGTTAGTAATGTTCATCTTATTAGGTTCAAACCGGGAACGATTGTATTTCAGCCTGGTAAAAATATGCCGCGCGCTTTTAGTCAAGAGCTAACCCGATTTTTAAACAATGTCACCGATCGTAGGTGGGTCGTGACAGTTTCATTAGATGAACAAGGTGCAGAGACGTACCAACAGCACATAGATGCTAGAGAAAGGTCGCGATTTAAAGAGATTGCAGAATTGCCCTTAGTCCGGTCAGTTATGGAGATATTTCCCGGTGCAGAAATTAGCGAGGTAAGAGATGTTCGTGAAGATCCAGATTCTTTGGAAACGGTTGAAGTTGAGAATTACGTTGATACTTGAAATATTGTGTGATTGGAAGAAGCAATGAAGAACCTTGGTCAAATGATGAAGCAAGCGCAAGAAATGCAATCGAAAATGAATGAAATGCAGGATAAACTTTCTGAAATGGAAGTAATTGGCTCTTCTGGCGCAGGTATGATCGAAGTTACTCTCAGCGGAAAAAATGATGTACGTAAAATAAAAATTGATCCAACTGTAATCAATCCAAACGATACAGAGGTTCTAGAAGATCTTATTATAGCGGCCTTCAATGATGCTAAGTCAAAGGTTGAAATTAAGGTTAATGAAAAAATGTCTGAAATGACAGGCGGTATCAATCTACCACCAGGGTTTAAATTACCATTTTAATGTATTTTGTTTTAAAAAATCGGTTATTAATAGTCGTCTGAAAGACTCTACTATTTTAAATGTGGGTTGTGTTATCTCGTTTGTGCGTAACTAATATGAGGCCAATGCAATGGGTGTTAATGAGATAGAACAGTTAATCCAATTATTCTCAAAATTGCCGGGGCTTGGCCCTAGGTCTGCACGTCGGGCTGCTCTTCACCTCATTAAGAACAAGGAATCTTTATTAAAACCACTGGGTTTAGCAATGGGGTCCGTAGCCGAAAAAATTCAAACATGTTTGACCTGTGGTAACCTTGATTCGGAAAACCCATGTTCCATCTGCACAAACGTTAAACGTGATCGGAGTATTATATGCGTTGTTGAGGAAGTTGCCGATTTATGGGCTTTGGAGCGTTCGGAAATTTACAGTGGGTCATATCATGTTTTAGGTGGCGTGCTTTCTCCTTTGGATGGCATTGGTCCCGATGATTTGAGACTTGATGGGCTGTTGGCACGCGCTGAAATGGGAGTTGTGGCTGAAATTATCTTGGCTACAAGTGCTACAGTCGATGGGAAAATGACTGCACACTATATAACAGAGCGCCTTGGTAATTGTGATGTTGTTATAACAGCCCTAGCGCATGGCATTCCTATTGGTGGAGAACTAGATTATTTGGATGATGGTACTTTAAGTGCCGCTATGAAGGAGCGCAGAGGTATTTAGTTTTTTTTGGTCTAGGCAAATTGAGTTGAATATTCTGGCATACATATAATGAATTAATGGCTCTTTTTGGGTGAGTTTATGCTCGTGGGTGCGATTCTTGGAAAACTTGGATGAGATGTGTAAGGTCAACATCTGTATAGCGTTGAGTCGTAGAAAGAGATTCATGACCAAGCAATTCCTGAATTGTACGAAGATCGCCGCCTCGAGCCAGTAAATGAGTCGCAAAACTATGACGAAGTGCGTGTGGTGTTGCTGTTAAAGGAAGCCCAAGGGTTATTCGGAGTTTTCTAACTTGCCGTTGAATTACGCCGGCATTTAAACGTTTTCCTTGGGCACCAATAAAAAGTGGCCCTTTTTCGTGCAGGTTTATTGGGCAGATATTTATATAGTAATTTATTGAATTTGTTACAATCGGTAAGATTGGAACAAGGCGTTGCTTATTACCTTTGCCATTTATGGTTATAACATCATTGGTTGGCAAATCCTCAACATTCAAATTCAACGCCTCGCTTATTCTAAGGCCGCAACCATAAAGTAATACTAGGATGGCTAAATCTCTTGCAGCAATCCATGGTGTCGGATGTAATTTACCAATGGCATCAAGTGCTTCTTTAGCTTCTTTTTGGGATAGAGGCTTTGGAATAGATCGAGAAAGTTTTGGTGTTTTAATGGTTTTAATAGCAGTATTATGTATAATTTCATTCCGATCTAAAAATTTAAAAAAATTTCGTATTGTTGATAGGGCACGAGCTGTCGAAGTGTGAGAAAGTCCATTGTTATGACGCCTTGCAAGGTAGCCTCTAAAATCCGCGATCGTAAGTCCAGCTAGTTCATTTAACCCAGGAGGGAAACCCAGGTGAGTAGCTAAATATGAAAGAAAAGCTGAGATATCTCTAGAGTACGCATCCAGTGTATGGTTTGAACAGTTGCGTTCAATCAACAACCAGAAATACCACTTCTTAATTACTTCATGAACCGCAGGTTCTGCAGCGTAGGCTATGGGTTTTTTCACGTTTATTTTTTGGTCAACCATCTGTGTAATGTTAGCTCCAGCACTCTGGTTAAGAATATTAATAGGTCAGTTCCTTGACCACCATGGAATGCTCCTTTATTACGGGACCCGAGCGCTAGCAAACCATTTGGGGAGCCAAACCCTGGTTGTAATCTTCCGAGTGCGGCAGATTTGACAAGACCAGCAGCTTCTCCAAAGATGGCGCCATCATCTTTGGTATGTTCTATTAATTGCACAAACTCATTAGTCCCACCCAAGACTTTATTGACGGTTCCGTATGGAATCCAGCGGATGTTTGTATCGTCTAGGTTTTGGAAATTCTTTCTTTTCCCTGTTTCCAAACAAAGTGATGCTGCGTCAATGTCTAATAACAGGGGGAGGTCAAAACAAATTACGTGAATGAGTCGCGCAAAATCATCTGCACCTAGAATGGCAATTACAGACGCGTGAGTGCGAGTCTGGATCATCATATTCGAACGGGTTGTTGAAATAAGCAAGTGAGCGGCGTCTTTTAGATCGGTTGATTCATTTCGCATTCGATCTAACATTGAGGTTTGTATGTCAACAACATTTCCGCCATCACCACTTTCCCATCTGGAAGGTGGTGCTAGTATGCTTAACAAGTCCGGATTCTCTATTAGAAAATCCGGGTTTTTGCGCAGATAATGTGAAACCTGTCTTGCATCTATTTTTGTCTGTTTAGGTTTATTGGCCATATTTTTTCCTTCTACCTTTCCAAAAAGGTCAAAGTATACTTTGACCTGTACCGGCCCAATCTTTCAAGAATGATTCTAACCCATTATCTGTTAACGGATGGTTATAGAGTTGACGGAGTGCAGAAGGGGGGATAGTTACAATATCTGCGCCCAAGTTGGCGGCATCTACAACATGTTTGGGCGAGCGTACAGAGGCAACGAGTATTTGAGTAGTAAATGTTGGATAATTATTATAAATTCCGCGTATGTTCGCGATTAAATCCATTCCATCTAAACCAATGTCATCCAGCCGGCCTACAAATGGGGAAATAAAGGAAGCTCCCACTTTAGCTGCCAAAATAGCTTGGGCTGCGGAAAAGCAAAGTGTCACATTTACCATGGTTCCTTCGCTAGAAAGTGCTTGGCAGGCTTTGAGTCCATCCACAGTTAGGGGTACTTTGATAGCGACATTCTTAGCGATTTTAGCCAATTCGTGTCCTTCTGTTATCATTGTTGGAGCATCGGTTGCTGTTACTTCGGCGCTAACAGGACCTTCAGTGAGGGAACATATTTCTTGAATAACATCTTTAAATTTGCGTCCCGATTTGGCAATAAGTGAGGGATTTGTGGTTACACCATCAATCAGACCGGTTTTGGCTAATTCGCGGATTTCGTCGATATCAGCAGTATCAATGAAAAATTTCATGAGATATTATTTCACTCCTTAAATTTCGAATATTGTTCTTTGAAAAATTGTAGTTAAAGTGTACTTGATGAATAGTCTCAGTTCCACCTCAATTGAAACCAGGCATAAGTTAGAATGCATAAACGTTCTACTCCCCTTGCCGTTAGGTCGAGCTTATACATATGCAATACCTGATAACTTATTGGCCGAAATTCCGCTGGAATATGGAGACTTTGTCTCTGTTCCGTTGGGCTCAAGAGAATTATATGGAGTGGTCTGGGAGGGTAAGGTTGGTGATATACCCCCGGAAAAAATCAAATATATAATTTCGAGGATTAATATACCTCCTATGCCCAAAAACACCCGGCGATTCGTGGAATGGGTGTCCAAGTACAATATGGCTTCTATTGGTCTGGTATTGAAAATGTTGATGAGCGTACCTGATGCACTGAATCCACCAAAGCAAGTTATAGCTTATTCACTTTGCACAAAAATACCAAAAATAAAAATGACGCCAGCTAGGCATAAGATAGTTGAAGTTCTGAAAGGTGTTGATCATCTTTCCTCACAAGACATCGTCAAATTGTCTGGCGTTAGTCAAAATGTTGTTAAGGGTTTTTTTCAGGTGGGGGCACTAAAACGGGTTAACTTAATCCCTAAGTCCGTTTTTGAGACACCAAACTGGGAAACTCCGGGCCCAATCTTGAATGATAAGCAAGCGTTGGCCGCTAAAAAGATTAGAACGGATGTAAAAAGAGGGAAATTTACTGTAACTCTTTTGGAGGGCGTGCCCGGGTCAGGTAAAACTGAAGTCTACCTTGAAGGTATTTGCGAGGCTCTATCAAAAGGCAAACAAGCTTTAGTTTTATTACCTGAAATTGCTTTGGGAGCCCAGTGGTTTGAACGCTTTAAGGAGCGTTTCGGCTGTGGGCCTGCAGAGTGGCATTCAGATTTGACTCAGGCAAATCGCAGGAAAACTTGGAGGGCTGTAGCTACGGGTGAAGCAAAGGTTGTAGTTGGGGCGCGATCTGCTTTGTTCCTACCATATGCGAACCTAGGGGTGATTATCATTGACGAAGAACATGATCAATCTTTTAAGCAAGAAGATGGTGTGATTTATAATGCCCGTGATATGGCAGTAGTTTTAGCTAACCTTACAAAAATCCCAATCACCTTAGTTTCTGCGACACCATCGCTCGAAAGTTTACAAAATGTTGTACAAGGGCGTTACGGACATTTTAATCTTCCAGATCGTTATGGAGGAGCTCAATTGCCCGATATAACTATTATTGATATGCGAGAATCTAAGCCCGATATTGGTAAATATTTGTCCCCCGAGCTTATTAAAGCATTGAGGGTCACTTTCGATGCAAAAGAACAAGCATTGTTATTTTTAAACAGACGGGGTTATGCCCCATTGACGCTTTGCAAGTCTTGTGGATACCGTTTTCAGTGTTCGCATTGCACTGCTTGGCTAGTTGAACATCGCTTCAGTGGTTATTTGCTGTGTCACCATTGTGGTTATCAGATTACTAAACCTGAGAAATGTCCGAGTTGTGACAAAGAAGATGAGCTTTTTGCTTGTGGCCCAGGTGTTGAGCGAATAGCCGAAGAATTTAACGAGCTTTTCCCTGAAATAAGAGCGGAAATTGCCGTAAGTGATAACCTTCAAACACCCGGTCAAGCACAAAACTTGGTTTCTTTGATAGAAAATAGAGATATTGATTTAATTATTGGCACACAAATTGTGGCGAAGGGTTATCACTTCCCTTATCTAACATTAGTCGGTGTTATAGACGCTGATGTTGGACTTACGGGTGGTGATATTCGGGCACTCGAAAGAACTTACCAATTGCTTTATCAAGTCTCAGGTCGTGCTGGACGCGGAGAGCGACAGGGACGAGTTTTGGTTCAGACCTACGATCCAGAGAATGCTGTTATGCTCGCGCTTAAGGATGCTGATCATAGGAATTTTATAAATACGCTAACCCTTGACCGAGAAAGACACCATATGCCGCCTTTTGGCCGTCTGGCAGGGGTTATTATTTCGGGCAAGGATGAACAGTCTGTTGACCAGGGAGCATTCAATTTAGCTCGCACTGCACCTCAAGATCACGGCGTTACAACGCTTGGTCCAGCGCCTGCCCCTTTAGCTGTATTACGTGGCCGGCATCGGCGTCGGTTTCTCGTTAAGGCTGACAAAGAGGTTAATATTCAGGCGCGTATCCATTCGTGGCTAAAAGCGTCAGTTTTACCGCGAAAGGTGAGAGTGCAATTGGATATTGATCCGTATAGTTTTTTATAGAAATGTGAACCTTTTTGCCGTTCAAACTGTTAGAATTAGCCAAAATTGTTGGTACATTTGGCGTCAATTTTTGGCGTCTTGCGGTCTTGTAATGAGTATGGTAGACAACGAGCGCTCTCTGCAATGTTCACCAGAAATCGGATATAATGCAATTCTACTGGTGTATTTTTGGCAGGGAGGGTTATTTATATCGGCTCCCGAGTTGCTTGGGGTGGATCATGGGCTTTGAAGAAGTGAAGTTGGGGAAAGATCTTAAGTGTCATCAGAAACTAAAGCAGTTGAAACGGACGTTAGTGGATTATCGGGTCGCTATGCCACCGCATTATTTGATTTGGCTAACGAAGCTTCCGTTTTGGATCAAGTCGCAGATGATTTGCGAATGATTCAGGAAATGATGGATGTTAGTGATGATTTTAAAAGGATGATCCGTTCGCCTGTAATTTCACGCACTAATCAAGCTTCTGCTTTACGGAAAATACTTGAGAATTCTGAGGCTTCATTATTAACATTGAATTTTATAGGAGTGGTGGCTAATAATCGTCGCCTTTTTGTGCTATCAAAAATAATCAAGGATTATTTAAAAATACTTTCGACGCGGCGAGGTGAAATGACCGCATATGTATCGTCTGCAAAAGCTCTTTCCGAGCATCAGAGAACCAAATTAGTGGGTGCTTTGCAGAAGTTAGTAGAGGGCAAAGTATCTTTAGATTTAAGTGTTGATCCTGATTTACTCGGAGGTTTAGTAGTAAAAATTGGTTCACGAATGGTTGACTCGTCTCTTCAAACTAAATTGCAACAATTGAAACTCGCCATGAGAGGTGTTGGATAATGGAAATCCGGGCTGCGGAAATATCCGCAATACTTAAAGAACAAATTCAGAATTTTGGTACAGAAGCAGAGGTCGCAGAGGTTGGGCAAGTTTTATCCGTTGGTGACGGTATTGCCCGTATTTATGGTCTTGATAAAGTCCAAGCTGGTGAAATGGTTGAATTCCCTGGTGGAATTAGGGGTATGACTCTTAATCTTGAAGAAGATAATGTCGGGGTTGTTGTTTTAGGTGACGATAGAACCATCAAAGAGGGTGATACTGTTAAACGGACGGGCGATATTGTTGATGTGCCTGTTGGTAAGGAACTCCTTGGTCGTGTCGTAGATGCGTTGGGTAATCCTATAGATGGAAAGGGTTCAATCGAAACTGTTGATCGTGGGCTAATTGAAGTTAAGGCCCCAGGTATTATTCCACGAAAATCTGTCCATGAACCTATGCAAACTGGTCTGAAAGCAGTAGATAGTTTGATTCCGGTTGGCCGCGGTCAGCGCGAATTAATCATTGGTGACCGTCAGACTGGCAAAACAGCCATTATTATTGATACGATATTGAATCAAAAGAAAATTAATGATTCTGCAGAAAATGATTCGGATAAACTTTTTTGTATTTATGTTGCGGTAGGTCAAAAGCGTTCATCAGTTGCTCAGCTCGTCAAAGTACTAGAAGAATATGGTGCAATGAATTACTCAATCATTGTTGCAGCAACGGCTTCTGAGCCTGCACCAATGCAATTCTTAGCGCCGTATACTGGTTGCACTATGGGGGAGTATTTTAGGGATAACGGTATGCATGCAGTTATATTTTATGACGATTTAACTAAACAGGCTGTATCCTATCGCCAAATGTCCTTGCTGCTTCGCCGACCTCCGGGACGTGAAGCATATCCTGGAGACGTATTCTATCTTCACTCTCGTTTACTTGAGCGTTCTGCAAAACTGAATGATGACATGGGTGCGGGTTCATTGACCGCATTACCGGTGATTGAAACCCAAGGTAATGATGTTTCGGCTTACATTCCGACCAATGTTATTTCAATTACAGATGGTCAAATTTTTCTTGAAACAGATTTGTTTTACAAGGGCATCCGACCAGCAGTTAATGTTGGTTTATCTGTTTCCCGGGTTGGTTCTGCGGCTCAAGTGAAGGCCATGAAGCAGGTCGCTGGCTCTATTAAGCTAGAATTAGCACAGTATCGAGAAATGGAGGCTTTTGCTCAATTTGCTTCCGACTTGGATGCTTCCACGCAACAATTGTTGGCTCGAGGTGCTCGTCTTACCGAAGTTTTGAAACAAGGTCAATTTGTACCTTATGCTATGGAGGAACAGGTCGTTTCGTTGTTTGCCGGTGTGCAGGGGTTTCTCGATAATATTGAAATTCAGGATGTTGTTCGTTTTGAGCAGACACTTCTAGGCAGTATTCGTGAAAAAGGTTCTAACATATTAGCGGCTATCCGCGATCAAGAAGAAATTTCAGATGAAACTGAAGAGAAACTTAAGATTTTCATTGGTGATTTTGCCAAATCATTTGTATGATGCTCGCTTAAATCGAGAATAATGTAAGTAAACTATGTCTAATCTAAAAGAGTTAAAGAACCGAATAACAAGCGTCAAGTCTACGCAGAAGATTACCTCGGCTATGAAAATGGTGGCTGCATCCAGACTTAAACGGGCGCAAGATGCTGCAGAATCCGCTCGACCCTATTCGGAGAGAATAAACAGAATGGTGGTGTCTGTGCTTAAAAATCCTGGCGCGAGTATTGGCGGAAATAAGCTATTAATTGGCACCGGATCCGAAGATAATCACCTAATAGTAGTTATGACATCGGATCGGGGACTTTGTGGTGGTTTTAACTCAAATATTTCTCGTGAAACTCGACGGTACATTAGAGAATTAAAAACTGATAACAAAAATGCAAAAATTCTGTGTATTGGCCGGAAAGGGCGAGATCAGCTAAAAATTGAATTTGGCGACGTTATTGCCGATTCTTATGAGGGTTTTGGAAAAACAGGTATCCAATTTGAAGAGGCCAGAGAGGTGGCCGGTAAAATTATTGGAATGTTTGATGCCGGTGAATTTGATATTTGCACTATTATTTATAATAGATTTGTTTCTGTAATTTCCCAAGAAGTGACTTCACTCCAGATTATCCCCGTTCAGTTGCCCGAAGAAGAAGCTGAACCAGTGGGGGAAAATATTTCTCGGGATGTTGATGTATCAGTTGATTTTGAACCGGAGGAAGAAGAAATTCTGGCTCATTTTTTACCTTCAAATCTAAATGTTCAAATCTATTGTGCGCTGCTTGAAAGCTCAGCTTCTGAGCATGGAGCAAGAATGTCAGCAATGGATAATGCAACGCGAAATGCTGGTGATATGATTGATGATTTGACGATGATTTATAATAGATCACGGCAGGCAAAAATTACCAGTGAATTAATTGAAATTATTTCGGGCGCCGAAGCGCTTTAACTCAATAGGAGTTGATGATAATGTCCAAAAATATTGGTAAAATTTCTCAGGTGATGGGTGCTGTTGTAGATGTTAAGTTTGAAGGTGATTTGCCTCAAATTCTAAATGCCCTAGAAGTAGATAATCACGGAAATTGTCTTATTCTCGAGGTGGCTCAACATCTTGGAGAATCGCAGGTGCGGACAATTGCGATGGATACTACCGATGGTTTAGTTCGTGGGGAAGACGCTATAGATACTGGTTCTCCGATTTTGATGCCAGTCGGCCCAGGGACACTTGGTCGCATCCTCAATGTTGTTGGGGAGCCGGTTGACGAGCGTGGTCCTGTCGATAGTACTGAAAATTTACCAATTCACCGTTCTGCTCCTGAATTTAGCGATCAGTCGACAGAGACCGAAGTTCTAGTGACAGGTATAAAAGTTATTGATCTTATTGAGCCTTATCCAAAGGGTGGTAAAATTGGTCTGTTTGGAGGCGCCGGCGTTGGTAAAACAGTAATTATAATGGAATTAATTAATAATATTGCGAAAGGTCACGGCGGTTATTCTGTGTTTGCTGGTGTCGGCGAGCGTACCCGGGAAGGTAATGATCTTTACCATGAAATGATGGAATCTGGTGTTATCCAAATTGATGGGCCAGGATCAAAGGCGGCTCTTGTCTATGGACAGATGAATGAACCCCCTGGCGCTCGAGCTCGTGTTGCGTTATCAGGTTTGACTCTAGCGGAATATTTTCGCGATCAGGAAGGCCAGGATGTTTTGTTTTTTGTGGACAACATTTTTCGTTTTACTCAAGCGGGTTCTGAAGTCTCGGCTCTTCTAGGGCGTATTCCTTCTGCTGTGGGCTATCAGCCGACGCTAGCAACTGATATGGGTGCTATGCAGGAGCGGATTACGTCAACCCATAAAGGATCAATTACCTCAGTTCAGGCGATTTATGTGCCTGCTGATGATTTAACCGATCCTGCACCGGCAACTTCATTTGCTCATCTTGATGCAACAACAGTTTTGTCTCGTCAGATTGCCGAACTTGGTATTTATCCAGCCGTTGATCCTTTGGATTCAACGTCTAGAATTTTGGATGCCTCTATTGTTGGTGACGAGCACTATAATATAGCCCGTGAGGTGCAGCGGGTTCTACAGACTTATAAAAATTTGCAGGACATCATTGCAATTCTAGGGATGGATGAATTATCTGAAGAAGATAAACAAACGGTTGCTCGTGCCAGAAAAATTCAACGTTTTTTGAGTCAGCCTTTCCACGTTGCAGAAATCTTTACTGGTACTCCAGGTGTATTTGTGCCACTTGAAGATACAATCAAAGCTTTTAAAGGTATTGTTGCAGGTGAGTATGATCACCTTCCAGAAGCTGCTTTTTATATGGTTGGCACGATCGAAGAAGCTTTAGAAAAGGCTGCCAAGATGGCTCAGGAAGCTGCATAAATGGCCAATATGACAAAACCTAAGGTTTTGTTTGAGCTTGTCACGCCAACGGCACTGATCTTTTCAGAAGATGTAGATATGGTCGTGGTTCCAGGCATAGAAGGTGACTTTGGTGTTTTGCACGGTCATACACCGGTTTTGACGACAATTCGTCCAGGTGT
>CAZXGI010000057.1:0-15216 GCA_964639965.1 uncultured Rhodospirillaceae bacterium | reverse complement strand
CGGACCCTATTGCAGTTGATATGGTTCGTTGTGCCACTTGCGGCGATTATTTTGTGCCCGTTGAAGGGGCAACGTCTTGTAACAAACATGATTGAAATTTCCGTGATCGATTAACTTTATTGGTATGAGATTGCAATACAACTTTCTTTATTATTTCATATTAATAGCTCTATTAGCTGCCAAGAATTAGACTATAAGATGGATAATAGGGTTAACATGTATAATTAAGGTTGTGGCAATATTACGTCTATACAATTATGCGATCTTGACCGAGGGAAGGTACCAAAATATCTAACGCTTATTTTTTGTTTTAGCTCTAACTTGGCGAGTATGAATATGGGTGGAAACCCTAGAAAAGATTGTGATTTTCAGTCGTTAATTCTGAGACTTCAGACTTATTGGGCAGACTACGGGTGTGTGCTTTTGCAACCTTACGATATGGAAATGGGTGCCGGAACGTTTCACCCTGCAACGACCCTCAGAGCATTGGGCCCAAAACCATGGAATGCTGCTTATGTTCAGCCATCCCGGCGTCCCACAGACGGTCGCTACGGTGAAAATCCCAACCGTTTACAGCATTATTACCAGTTTCAAGTGATTTTAAAGCCGAGCCCTGTTAACGTCCAGGAGTTATATCTTGATAGTCTTTATAATTTGGGAATTGATAAAGAAATCCATGATATACGTTTTGTTGAGGATGATTGGGAAAGCCCAACCCTAGGTGCTTGGGGTTTAGGCTGGGAAGTTTGGTGTGATGGTATGGAGATTAGTCAGTTCACATATTTTCAGCAAGTTGGTGGCATTGATTGTATTCCGGTATCTGTCGAACTCACCTATGGTTTGGAACGCTTGGCCATGTATATACAAGAGGTTGAAAATGTTTTTGACCTAGATTGGAACGGCAAAGGTATTAAATATGGTGATATCTTTTTGCAATCAGAAAAAGAGTTTTCCGCACATAATTTTGAGCACGCTAATAGTGAAATGTTAATTCGGGAGTTTGAAGATGCCGAGCAGGAGTGCACTAATCTGCTTAAATACAAACTACCATTGCCGGCTTATGATCAATGTATTAAAGCTTCGCACCGTTTTAATTTATTAGATGCGCGGGGCGTCGTCTCTGTTACTGAGCGTCAGGCTTATATTTCCCGAGTTCGTTCACTTTCTAGAGGGTGCTGTGAGGTTTGGCTTCAATCACAGGCGACCCAATCATGAGAACCAAAACTTTAATCGCGTTTTTGTTCTCCAGAAATTTGACCTATTTTGTTTCAGGCCAATTATTGTTATATAGCCATTTTTATTGGGTCTTGGTTTTAACAGGGGCAAGGGAGGAAATATATTGAGAAAATATTTCCCGAATTTTTATGGCTGAGCTACTTCTTGAGATTCTCTCTGAAGAAATTCCGGCGCGTATGCAAGCTCGCGCGGCCGCTGATCTCGGCCAATTGGTATGTGATGGACTTGAGAGTGTTGGATTGAAATATGAAAATTCAAAAAATTTCGTTACGCCAAGGAGGTTAACGCTTGTTGTTGATGGATTGCCAGATAAGACCCCCGAGATTTCTGAGGAACGTAAAGGACCGAGAACCAGTGCGCCGGACAAAGCCGTCCAGGGATTTTTGAATTCCATTCGAGTATCGATCGAGAATGTTGAAAAACGTGAAACCGAGAAAGGTGAATTTTATTTTGCATTGACTGAAAGAAAAGGAGAAGAAACGGCTGGTTTGTTGCAACCAATAATTGAGTCTGCGCTTTTTTCCCTGTCTTGGCCAAAGTCAATGCGCTGGGCGGATCATAGTACCCGTTGGGTGCGTCCTATTGAGAGAATTCTTTGTGTGTTCAACAATAAAATTGTTCCGGTAACATTTGGCCCTATCAAGGCAGGTAAGTTTACATTGGGACACCGCTTCTTAACGAATGCCCTTGTTGAGGTTAATAACTTTGCTGATTATAAAAGATCTTTGGAAACTGGGCGTGTATTAATTGATCCGGACGAGCGTTGCGCGCGTATAAAGGAAGGTATTGAAACCTTATCTTCTCAACAAGGTCTATCGATGATTGAAGATCCGGCATTGTTAAATGAAGTAGCAGGCTTGGTCGAGTGGCCAGTGGTCTTAATGGGATCAATAGACGAAGACTTTATGGATGTCCCCCCTGAGATACTAAAGACTACCATGCGTAAAAATCAAAAATATTTTTCCCTAAAGACTAAAAGTGGTGAACTTGCTTCTAGGTTTATTGTTGTTGCAAATAAAGAAACACCGGATGGTGGCGATGCAATAATACGAGGAAATGAGAGAGTGCTCCGGGCGCGGTTATCTGATGCTAAGTTTTTCTGGGAGCAGGATCGGCGGCAAACTCTGGCGAGCAGGGTGCCCCAACTTAAGTACATCAAATTTCATAATAAACTTGGTACAATGGCAGAGAAAGCAAAGAGGGTTGAATTGTTAGCTCTAAAAATTGCTGACATTACACTTGCTGATAAAAAGATGGTTCGGTCGGCATCTCGCTTGGCCAAGGCAGATCTTTCAACAGAAATGGTAAATGAGTTTTCAGATTTGCAAGGTGTAATGGGACGATATTACGCTTTAAACGATGGAGAACATATTGACATAGCTGAAGCCATAGCTGATCACTATGCACCACAAGGCCCGTCTGATGTTTGTCCTTCCGCGCCTCTATCCGTAACTTTATCTTTGGCCGATAAAATCGACACTTGCGTTGGATTTTGGGCAATTGACGAAAAACCAACGGGATCGAAAGATCCATTTGCCCTACGGAGATCAGCTTTGGGCATTATCCGATTAGTGATTGAGAATAATTTAAGATTGCCACTTACAGGTATTTTCGAAATTGCTTGGAAAGCAGGTAAGTACAAGGGAAATAAAAATGATGTTATTGCTAGCCTCCTTTCTTTTTTCGCTGAAAGACTTAAAGTTTATCTGAAGTCAGACGGTATTCGGCATGACCTTGTTTCTGCTGTATTTGCTCTAGGTAACGAAGATGATTTTACGCGATTAATAGCACGGGTAACAGCTTTGAAGGAATTCACTAATTCTGATGATGGCGCTAATTTACTTGTTGCATATAAGCGTGCGGTGAATATTTTGCGAATCGAAGAAAAAAAAGATAAACAAAGTTATCAAGCCTTACCAGATTCTGACCGGCTCGAACAGGAGGAAGAAAAGCAACTCGCAGCCGCCCTAGCTTTTGTTGTTGATGGAATTTCGCAGAATCTTGCGGACGAAGGGTACTCCAAAGTTATGATCCAACTTGCGGGCTTACGTGCTCCTATTGATACTTTTTTTGATAAAGTTACTGTTAATTGCGAAGATCGGGAGCTTCGTGTAAACCGATTGGGGTTATTGTCCCAGATTAGGGATACTATGAATCGAATTGCAGACTTTTCTCAGATAAAGGGGGGGGAGCGTTGAAGGACTCAAAATGGATTTATTCTTTTGGTGGGGGGACTGCTGAAGGCAAATCGGAAATGCGAAATCTCCTGGGAGGTAAAGGGGCTAATTTGGCTGAAATGTCTAGTCTTGGATTACCAGTTCCCCCTGGATTTACAGTTACTACAGAAGTATGTGCCTATTACACTTCCAACGATAGGAAATACCCCAAAAATCTTAGGGATGAACTGGGTGAAGCCTTGTCTAATGTAGAGAATTTCATGGGTTTAAAATTTGGAGATGCTTCTAACCCATTGTTGGTTTCCGTTCGTTCAGGGGCTCGAGCATCTATGCCTGGTATGATGGACACTGTTCTCAATCTTGGCCTTAACGATGCAACGGTTAAAGGTTTGGCGAATTCTAGCGGAGATGAACGGTTTGCTTATGACAGCTACCGGCGGTTTATTCAAATGTATGGTGATGTTGTTCTAGGGGTGGAGCATCATCATTTTGAAGATATTTTGACCGATTATAAGGATGATAATAGTCTGGCGCTTGATACCGAACTTGAGGCTACGGACTGGAAAAATATCGTGCAAAAATTTTCGGAAAAGGTGGAATCGGAGTTGGGAAAGCCATTCCCTCAAGATCCAAACGAGCAATTGTGGGGAGCAATAAGTGCTGTATTTGAGAGTTGGATGAATAATCGAGCGAGTATTTATCGCAAGCTACATGACATTCCTGAATCTTGGGGAACTGCAGTTAATATTCAATCTATGGTATTTGGTAATATGGGAGATGGTTCTGCCACTGGTGTTTGCTTCACCCGCAATCCATCTAACGGGGAAAATGAATTTTACGGGGAATACCTCGTTAATGCTCAGGGAGAAGATGTGGTTGCGGGTATCCGGACCCCTCAACCGTTGACTATTTCTGAAAAGGAACTCAACCAGACCGATTTACTTTCGATGGAAGAGAATATGCCTATTTTATTTCAGGAGCTTTGCGATGTGAGGGAGAAACTAGAAAATCATTATAAGGATATGCAGGATATGGAGTTTACGGTCCAGGATGGTAAACTATGGATGTTGCAAACACGAAATGGTAAAAGAACTGGCAAGGCCGCCTTGAAAATAGCTGTTGAGATGGCGAACGATGGTTTAATCAGCCGACAAGAGGCTGTGAATCGCATTGAACCTAGGGCACTCGACCAATTATTACACCCAACACTTGATCCAGATGCGGATAGGAAGATTTTTGGTAAAGGTTTGCCAGCTTCGCCTGGAGCTGCCTCTGGGAAAGTTGTTTTTTCTGCACAAGATGCAGAATCTATGGTCGCGAAGGGAGAAAAAGTTATTCTCGTTCGGATTGAAACCAGTCCTGAAGATATTGGGGGCATGCACGCAGCTGAGGGCATTTTGACGACACGTGGTGGAATGACATCACATGCAGCAGTCGTAGCTCGAGGGATGGGACGTCCTTGTGTTGCTGGAGCCGGTCAAATACTTGTGGATTATAAAGCAAAGACAATATCCAGCAAAGGCGAGATTATAGATGAGGGCGATATTATTACCATTGACGGCACCAACGGCCAAGTAATGATAGGTGAAGTAAAAACCATTCAACCAGAGCTCACTGGCGATTTTGGTGTTCTCATGAATTGGGTAGATGAAATACGACTGTTAAAGGTTAGAGCAAATGCAGAGACTCCTGAAGATGCAAAAACTGCCGTCAAATTTGGCGCTGAGGGTATTGGACTGAGTCGAACCGAACATATGTTTTTCGATCCTGAGCGCATTATTCATATGCGAGAGATGATTTTGGCAGGAGACCAAGAAGGGCGGCGTCAAGCTTTAGGTAAGTTGCTACCTTATCAACGTGACGATTTTATTAAACTCTTTACGATTATGGAAGGTTTGCCAGTAACAATCCGACTTTTGGATCCTCCTTTACATGAGTTTTTACCTACTAAAGAAGTTGAAATTGCTGAGGTAGCTGAAGCCGCAGGGGTCGATGTTGCTGTCCTACGTGCGCGTGCTGCTGCGCTTCATGAATCAAATCCGATGCTTGGACTACGAGGATGTCGCCTAGGTATTGTGCATCCTGAGATTTATGAGACGCAGTGTCGTGCTATCTTTGAAGCTGCAGCAACTGTTACCAAGGATAGTGGCGATGCAGTTGTACCAGAAGTTATGATTCCTCTTGTCGGATCTAAAGATGAATATGATATTTTGCATAATATGGTCAAAAAGATTGCCGATGAGGTAAGCAAAGAAACTGGGATTAGTATAGATTATTTAACTGGTACTATGATTGAGTTACCGCGCGCCTGTTTGTTAGCAGGGCAAATCGCAGAGAATGCGGAATTTTTTAGTTTTGGATCAAATGATTTGACGCAAACGACTTACGGTCTCTCTAGAGACGATAGTGGGTCGTTCTTGGAGCATTATCAAGATAAGAATATTTTTGAGCATGATCCATTTGTATCGATTGATCATGAAGGGGTTGGAGAATTAATTGAATTAGCAACAAAACGTGGTCGTAAAGTCCGAAGTAATATAAAACTAGGAATTTGCGGAGAACATGGAGGAGATCCGGCATCCGTGGTTTTTTGCCATAAGATTGGGCTCGACTATGTGAGTTGTTCACCTTATCGAGTGCCTATAGCTAGATTATCCGCCGCTCAAGCTGCTCTAAAAGAAGGGCAGTTTATCGACGCATAATAGAATGAAATTGAATCAGTTAATGTGGACTAATTGATAAATTTTCATATAAAAAAGTTATATTTCTGCATCTTATAGAAAATTTTAAACTTCTTGATGGAGGCGTGTTTATAAATAAGGGTGTACGGATTTTTGCTATTTACTTGAATTTTAGCATTGGTATCGTAACTGGGTCTTGTTTTAAAAATTATCGACGATAAATCAAATTAAAGCAGGTTTTATTATGCGCACACGACAGATTAAGATGAAAATATGATTTCTAGTGATGAGACGAGGGTAGGAAGTGACTGATATTTTTCGGGGTTTTGACCAGGAGGAATTAGATAGACAATATCGTGCCGCAGCGACTGTACCCAATATGCAGGATTTTATTGATGATTATGTGTCATTGAGCGCAACTGCTAGAGATATTTTGGATTGCAAAGTTGATCTTAAATTCGGTCCCGGTGAAGAAGAAACTCTTGATTTATTTGCCGTTCCTAAAATTAAAGGAGCCCCCCTATTTGTTTTTATCCATGGTGGTTATTGGAGGATGCTATCTAAAAATGAATCCAGTTTTATGGCTCCGAATTTAGTTGATAATGGTGTCGCGGTGGCGTCTATCAATTATACGCTTGTACCTCCTGCAAATATTGGGCAAATCGTAGCTGAATGCCGACGATCCATAAAGTGGCTTTATGAAAATGGTGTACATTATGGTATTGATCCAAATCGTATTTATGTCGGTGGATCATCTGCTGGCGGACATTTAACGGGCATGATGGTGGCTGGTGGTTGGCAGGAAGAATATGGTTTGCCATTGGATGTTATTAAGGGTGGTATTCCAATCAGTGGGTTGTTCGATTTGGAGCCGATCGTTAAATGTTTTGTTAATGAGTGGATGCAAATGTCAAAGGCCGATGGCATGCACAATAGTCCTATTTTAAATTTACCAGAAAGTGGTTGTCCTTTAATTGTTGCTGTTGGGGAAAATGAAACCGATGAATTTCGCCGCCAAAGCAAACATTTTGCTGAGCTGTGGCGAAATCAAGGATGGCCGGCGGATTATCTAGAAAGCAAAGGGATTAATCATTTTAATGCGCCGCTTGAACTTTGCAACTCGGATAGTGTGATGACAAGAATGTTACTTGCGATGATTGGTTAATTATTTTTTTACAATAACCTATAGAAATTTCATTAATATTATTTTTGGATAAAAATAATAAATTCATTGGGGTGTAACGAATATATCATACGAGTTTTGCCTTTAAGGTATTTTTGACAAAAATACATGAAATGTTCTGGATCTGCATAATATAGGGTACGCTCTCTTAAAGGGGACTCAACATTTAGCATGTTAAAGCCCATGCCTACATTTGTTTTGGACCATAGTTGAACAATGCTATTTTCTATATAAGGCAACCATTCATCCTCAGACGCAGTCATCTTCATATTATAAGTACCTGAAACAAATGAATAATCGGCACTCTCGGTTGCTTCGTGATTTAGGATAAAAAGAGCGCGAGGATCTTTTACATTTAATCTTGCTGCTTTAACCATTGATTGGCTAATGTCATAGCCGAAATAGGTGCCATTACTAAATTGCGGTAGTTCTTTGAATGTATCAAACATTGCGCCGTAACCGCAGCCAAGGTCATTGATGGAGACATTGTTGCGGCCGGTATCAGAGGGTAGTAAGTTAGCAAATATGTTAAAACGGCGTTGTTGCCGATTTCCATCTCTCCATGCGGTTGCTCGATGATTTGATCCATATTTATTAATGGACCATTCGTAGCTACGCGCTACAGGTTTTAATAATCGGGGAATTTCTTTTTTCTTTTTTCTTTTTTGAAAAATATTTTCTAACACTAGAAATTTGCCCATTCGGTTTTATAAGGTGTTAACCTGGTTTCACTGGCTATAAACTCCTCAGAATTATCTAATGCCTCTGTACGTATAAGTACCAACGCTGAAGATTTTGATACGGAACGAACTTCTCCAACTTTGTCATTACCTTGTATAATTTGTGTCCCACTTATTGGTGTAGGGCCGTCAAATTTAACTGGGATAAGGCGTTTTTTTATAAGTCCCCGATGTTTTGTTCGCGCAGTTAATTCTTGGCCGATGTAGCACCCTTTATCAAAATCTACACCGTTTAATTCTTCAAAACCACTTTCTAATAATATAGATTTTTCGGATATTAAATCACGGTTGCTATCAGGTAGGCCAAGGTTAATACGAAGCGTGTCATATTCTTCAAATGTTGAGGTAGAGGTATCAAAATCTAGTTCCGAAAATTTTGGTGAGCTATCGGGCAGAATAGCTCGTGCTCCAATACTATTCAAACGTGGATCAGTAAAAAGGACCCCACCTAGCCAATGAGTTGCCGAGCCTTCTGTGGGGTGAACGGGCAGATTTTCAAGGGCGTTATCTCCAAAAAGCGCGGTGACCGACATCTCTTCAACTATTTCTAGATTGATATCAGAGCGTAGCTTAAATATTTTAAGACGTTTAACCAAGTCATCAATCCTGCTTGAATCGCAATCGAGGTAAAAGTTATTCTTAAGTTCTGATATAAAGAAGTCGTGTAGATATTTTCCCTGAGGCGTTAGAAGCGCTGCATAAATTACACGATCCTTTGAAACACGCATTATGTCATTTGACACCAAGCCCTGAAGAAAATTTCGTGTTTCTGTCCCAGAAATTCTAAGAACTTTTCTATTAGGTAAATTTAGAAATTTTACAGTTTCCATGCAGCAAATATAGCGAACTTGTGCGAGAGGGCAACGGATCTTTATTTTTAAGTTTATTATATGGAGTGTGTTTATGATATATTCAACGTAATTTGCCATAATCCCTCCAAAAAACCATATAAAATCGAGAAATGAATATCAGCACGATTGACGATTTATATTTTTTTGATGGAACTATAACGGTTTTGCGGGTTATAGGTGGAGTTGAGAAGGCATTTACATATTTTGCAAGTGCTTTAGCGCAAAGTGGGAAAAATATTACTGTGGTAACCGTTATGAGTATTAAACTAGTGTTGGAGGTGTGCTTTGGAAGCATTTAATTTGCTGAGTTGCATGTACACTCTGCAAGCTTGTATAATGGAGCCGTTAAAATTAAACTTAAGAGAATTTATGAGGAAGTTGTTGCCGCGCGGGTGAAAAATGAAATTGTAAGGAAGCCCTTTGCCGATAAGTATATGGCTAAAGCATATTTCCAGACGCGGATATATCTTTATCCGGTCATTGCGACAGAGTATTATGGATCAACACCAGCCGAGACAAAGGCTTGCGGAACTCTAGCAAATATTTAATGAGGGTTAAGTGAACCCAAATTTTGCACGAGAACCGATTGTTGAAGGTTGAACTGGATGATTCGTTCCCGATGAGGAAGTCTTTGTGAATTTTTCGGTTTAATTATTGCTTGAAGATCCTGCAATGAAACGAATCTTATCGCGGGAGGCGAAAAATCTGAAAGCTTCAAGGAGTTGGGAAAATGCCACAATTGAATTTTAAGCCACGTCCGAACAAGAAAATTTTACATTGTTAATATGAAGGTCTTATTTGTCACATCAACACGCATTGGCGACGCCATTCTTTCTACAGGATTGTTGGAACATATGCGCGCTAAATACACTGATATTAACGTTACAGTGGCTTGTGGGCCTGCGGCCGCGCCATTATTTACTGAATTTCCAGGCTTAAATGAGATTATTGTGCTTGATAAAATGTTATTTTCTCTACATTGGTTGCGTCTTTGGATTTTAACAATTGCAACCTATTGGGATATCATAATTGATCTTAGGAACGCGCCAGTGACCCATATTTTGATGCGTGGTAAAAGGTATACTTTACCTCTTGGTAGGAACAACCACCACCGTGTCGAGCAGATCGCCAGTGTATTAAATTTAACAGAAATAGTATCGCCGAAGCTCTGGACGCGTCCATATCATGATAATTTAGCAAAAGAGTTGCTACCAAAGGGCGAAAAGATTTTAGCTGTCGGCCCAACGGCAAATTGGCAGGCAAAAACATGGCGTCCAGAATATTTTGCGGAGTTAATAGAACGGATTACCAGTTCGAAGGGTATATTATCGAATGGATGTGTCTTATTACTGGGGCGTGATGACGAACGGCCAATGGTTCAAAGGCTTATAAATTCAATACCTAGTGAAAAGTTAATTGATCTTATTGGCAGGATTGATCTTTTGACTGCTTACGCCTGTTTACGTTGTTCGGCATTTTATGTAGGAAATGATTCAGGCTTAATGCATTTGGCCGCAGCATCTGGCATACCTACCTTAGGCCTTTTTGGACCAACCCGAGAAGAATTATATGCCCCATGGGGTGCAAATACGGCCGTTGCCAGAACAACTATACCCTATGATGATATTTTCCCTGAGAATTTTGAACACAGGACCTCTGAGAGTTTGATGGATAGTCTTAGCGTTGATATGGCGTATAAAGCCGCTCAAACCCTTTGGGATAGAAGGCAAGTTGGGTTTAATGGTTAAATTATCCGCATTGATAAGTGTTCATAATGAGGAAAAACAACTCAAAGAATGTTTAGAAAGGCTAGACTTTGCAGATGAGATTGTAGTGGTTTTAGATCGTTGTACAGATGGAACCCGCTCAATAGCTGAGCGGTTCACGGATCAGGTTATTGAGGGGGCTTGGGAAATTGAAGGTGACAGGCGTAATGCGGCTATTCAAGCTTGTAATGGAGAATGGATTGTTGAAGTTGATGCCGATGAACGGGTCTCAGGCGAACTTGCAAAAGAAGTTCTGGCGGTAATTAATCATTCGAATTTTGCTTGGCACGAAATACCTGTGGATAACTATGTAGGCAAGCGTTTGGTGCGATATGGTTGGGGAGCGTCATATGGCAAGGCCGCTTACCCGGGTTTATTTAAGAAAGGTTCTAAAGTTTGGGGGAGGCAACGGGTGCATCCAAGTCTTTCATGGCAGGGAAGAAAAGGACCTATGTTGACAAATCGAATTGATCATTATGTTGATCGAGATATTTCAGATATGATCAAACGACTCAATTCGTATTCTACAGCCCGTGCAAAAGATTTAATTGAGAGTGGAGAAATTGGCTCAACTTTAAGTAATTTACGCCGATTCTTTTCACGATTTATTAAATGTTATTTTTTTCGCAAAGGATATAAAGAAGGTGTTTACGGTTTGATAATTGCAATATGTGCTGGTTTGTATCCGTTAATTTCTCATATAAAAGCAAAAGTTGAGTTGTCTTAATGGGATTGATCGTTTTAGCAGATGATGGCATTGAATTTGATGGTCACAGCCCACGAAATGGCCCACTTGGTGGTGTTGAAAGCTCAATAGTAAATTTGGCAGAATGGCTGGTTAGGCTTGGTCATACAGTGCGAGTTCGCAATATGTGCCGCGAAACCAAAATGATCTCCGGTGTGGATTGGGCTCCGTTGTTTATAAATGGGAGTTATAATTTGCCGAGAAATGCCGATTTATATATTGCAAACCGGGGAGACAAGCTTATTGATTTAATGCCAGAAGCAAAGCGAACAGTATTTTGGATTCATAATCCTGCTCAGTATATTTTGAAATGGCGTTATTTGTCTAAACTTTGGCGCTTGAAACCGGCGATTATTTTTATTGGAAATTACCATGCTTCGACATATCCATCATGGGCTCCGGGTGGGGACCGTATAGTGATTCCTTACGGAATCTCGGAAGAATTTTGTAAATATGCACCTCGTGAGGATTTGCCTCGTCAAAGGGCCATTTTTACCTCTAATCCGCTTCGATCCCTTGAGTGGTTGCTGCAGGTCTGGGTGGATCATATTTTCCCACGTGTACCTGGCGCAGAACTTCATTTGTTCTCTGGTTCTGAAACTTATGGTAATACCGGCGCTAAAAAAAAATCTGACATGGAAAAGGTTTTGGAAAAAGCTAGGGCTTTTGCGCAACACGGAATAGTTTTGCGAGGACCTGTTTCCAAACCATTATTGATTAAAGAGTTCCGTGAATCACGCGTTATGCTTTACCGAGGTGATCTTAATGAAACATTTTGTTTGGCGGTTGGAGAAGCTCAGGCCGCCGGAGTTCCGGCAGTTGTTCAGGAACTTGGGTCAGTAGTAGAAAGAGTAATAGATGGAGAGACTGGATCAATTGTCAAAACAGATACAGAGTTTATTGAATCTGCAATAAAACTTCTTAATGATGACGAGGTTTGGTGGCGACAGCACAATGCAGCACTAGCGAAACAACGGTTATGGAATTGGGAAAAAGCGGCTAAGTCTTTTGAGGAGTTGATGGTTTCATGAAGGTTTTGCAGGTTATCGCTGGTGCTGAATTTGGTGGTGCTGAAGAATTTTATACTCGTTTGGCGATCGCTCTACATAGCACCGATCTGGAGCAAAGGGTCCTCATTAGAAAAAATAAAACTCGTTCTGAAAAATTGATTGAAAACGGGGTGGAACCAATACAGCTTAAATTTGGAAGTAAACTTGATTTTCATACTCTCTGGGCATTAAAGGGTCACATCAAAAAATTTAAACCAGATATTGTTTTTAGTTGGATGAATCGGGCCACTTCGATGTGCCCTGCAAAGGGCTCGTTCATTCATGTTGGACGCTTGGGTGGTTATTATAACCTCAAATATTATGATAAATGCGATCATCTTGTGGCAAACACACAGGATATCGCAACTTATTTAATTAACAATGGTTGGGATAAAAGTAAGGTCCATTATTTGCCAAACTTTGTGAGTGCACAACGTGCACAACCTATTGATCGAAAAGAATTTTATACTCCTCAAAATGCACCTTTGATATTGGCTATGGGGCGTTTGCATGAAAATAAAGCCTTTGAAATTTTACTGGAGGCCGTTTCTCATATACCAAATGTTTACCTGTGGTTGGCTGGCGAGGGACCCCTTCGAGAGTATCTGGAGGATAAGGCGGAAAAAGTTGGGGTTAGGCCGAGAACACGCTTCTTAGGGTGGAGGAATGATCCTGAAAAATTATTTGCGGCCGCTGATCTCTTTGTTTGTCCCTCTCGCCACGAGCCGTTAGGTAACGTAATAATTGAATCCTGGGCACAGGGTGTACCTGTTATTGCGTCTGATAGCCTTGGACCAAAAAATCTTATTCGTCATGGCGAAAATGGTTTGATGTTTCAGATTGATGATTCGAAGGGCTTGGCAGAATCTATTCGTTATCTTATTGAGGAACTAGAGGTAAGAGAGAAATTGGTGGCTCAGGCTAGTGAAGATTACATGAATAATTTTACCGAAAATATTGTAGTAAAAAAATATCTTAATTTCTTTGAGCAAGTATTAAAGTAATGTGCGGAATCGCTGGAATTTTGATGAAAAAAGGTAAGCCTGATTCGGGGGTTATTAGTTCTCTTGCTGCTTCATTGTCGCACCGTGGGCCTGATGGTAGTGGTCGATACGATTTTAAAGATACAGTTGTTTTGCACAAACGGCTCTCCATAATTGACCTGGAGACCGGAGATCAACCAATTCATAATCAGAATGGTTCGGTGATCGTAGTAAACGGTGAAATTTATAACTTCATTGAATTACGTAAAACTCTTGGGGAAAATAATTTCCGGACCAAATCAGATTGTGAACCACCACTTATGCTTTACGATTTAAATGGTGTTGAGTTTGTTCAGCAGTTGCGAGGCATGTTTGCGATTGCCGTAGTTGATGTCCAACATAATCAGGTTCATTTAGCGCGGGACCCTTTTGGTATTAAACCACTTTATTATACGAAATTTGATAATGGCGTTGCCTTTGCTTCTGAGGCCGGATCATTACTTGATGCTGGTCTGGCTAAACGCACTATTCATTCAGAAAAACAACAAGAACTTCTAGAACTTAAATTTACAACAGGTGCTGATACTATCTTTAGCGCTATCAAACGCGTGATGCCCGGCCAAACTCTTACGTTGGATGGTGGCGGCATAAGTTACCAAGAAAAATATTCCGCTTTACCCGATTTTGGACCTGTGGATTTGTCTGAAAAAGAAGCTTTGAAAAACTTGGACGAGGTTTTGATGGATAGTGTAAAAGTTCATCAGCGGTCTGATGTCCCCTACGGGATGTTCCTTTCGGGTGGAATCGATTCTTCGGTTATCTTAGCATGCATGCGAGAGCTAAATGAAAATCCTGTCGAGGCGTTTACCGCTGGATTTTCGGAAACTTCTGCTTTTGATGAACGCGCTCATGCAAAGGCCGTTGCTAATGCCGCCGGTGCACATTTTAATAATGTTGAATTTTCAGAGGATGACTTTTGGGCTTTAACCCCTAGCGTTGTCTCAGTCATGGATGATCCCGCAGCAGATTATGCTATTCTGCCAACCTACAAGTTAGGGCAGGTTTGTCGTAATGCTGGCCTGAAAGTTGTTTTGAGTGGAGAGGGGGGTGATGAATTATTTGCCGGTTACGGGCGCTATCGGCGGCAAATTCGGCCATGGTTTTTAGGTGGGCGCAATATGCGTTCAAAGGGCGTTCTCCAAAAATTGGGACTTTTACGAAATTCAAATTTTAGCCCGAAGGTTTTCTTTGATGGAGCTTGGTTAAGTGAGAGTAAGGTTGATAGAACAACCCTTCAAATAGCTCAAGCCGTTGATTGTGCTGATTGGTTGCCGCATGATCTGTTGGTCAAGTTGGACCGTTGTTTAATGGCGCATGGTGTTGAAGGACGAACACCATTTCTTGATCGAAATGTAGCTGAATTCGCTATGCGGCTCCCAGATAAATTAAAAATCAGAGGGAGAATTGGAAAATACTTGCTCCGGACATGGTTGGAGAAAAAAATGCCAGAGGCTCGGGCTTTTGAACGAAAAAAAGGTTTCACAGTTCCCGTCGCTGAGTGGATGGGGCGCCGAGGATCCGCTTTGGGTAAATTGGTTGCTAAACAAGAAAGTATTCATGAAATTTGCGAGGCTTCGAGTGTTGAGAATTTGTTCTCCTCACTGGAAGGCAGTGCGGTAAGGCGTAACGGCCAAGCGGCTTGGGTATTGCTCTTTTATGCCCTCTGGCATAGGCGTCATGTTGAAGGAATTACTCCAGCAGGTGATATATTCGAGGTTCTGGCGGTTTAAGATTTGATTTTTTTT
>CAZXGI010000056.1:0-15514 GCA_964639965.1 uncultured Rhodospirillaceae bacterium | reverse complement strand
AGGTGGGGATTAGCATTGTGAAGCGAGCCCTAGAAACACCGGTTCGCCAAATTGCTGAAAATTCTGGTGTTGATGGAGCCGTTGTTGCGGGTAAGTTGCTTGAAAGTAAGGATGTAAACCGTGGTTACGATGCGCAAAACAATAAGTACACTGACATGGTGAAGGCTGGCATCGTTGATCCAACTAAGGTTGTTCGGGCAGCGTTACAAGATGCTGGATCTATTGCCGGTCTGCTCATTACTACCGAGGCCATGGTTGCTGACAAACCAGAGGAAAAAGCTCCTGCCGCACCCGCTATGCCTGATATGGGTGGCATGGGTGGCATGGGCGGCATGGGCGGCATGATGTAGCTTATAAGCATTTATTCAAAATAGGAGCCATTTAAATTAACTGATAGTGGCTCCTGTTTTGAATGGCTACTCTGATCGTTTTGTAAATTTCTTAATTGTGTGTCGATAAATAAAAAAATTTATAGAATTACTCGTTGAGTTAATTTGCGAGAATCCTAGCGTAATATAGGGATGAAGTTGGCATGAGTACAAAAAGAAACATGATTTCTATCAAAAAATTAACCAAAGATTTTGGTTCTTTTCGTGCTGTGGATGCTATTTCTTTTAACGTAAAGAAAGGCGAGGTATTGGGGTTTTTAGGCCCCAACGGTGCTGGAAAGTCAACGACTATGAAAATGGTTACTGGCTATTTACCAATCAGTTCCGGTGAAGCAACGGTTTGTGGGTATAATATAGAACATGATCCGCTTGAAGCAAAAACTAAGGTTGGTTATTTGCCAGAAGGGGCCCCTCTTTATGGTGACATGACGACTATAGGTTTTTTAAATTTTGTTGCCGAAATTAGAGGTTTATCGGGGGATGTGCAGATCAAGAAGGTTTCATCTGCTATCGAGAAGCTTGAATTAAGTAGTGTGATGAACCAACCAATTGACACCCTTTCCAAGGGTTTTAAGCGCCGTGTTGGGCTTGCCCAAGCGATATTACACGATCCCGATGTATTGATTTTAGATGAGCCAACAGATGGTTTGGATCCAAATCAAAAGCACCAAGTGCGTGAGTTGATCCTAGGTATGGCGCCAAAAAAGGCCATTGTGATTTCGACTCATATACTTGAAGAGGTCGAGGCAGTTTGCACAAGAGCTGTAATTATTGCTGCAGGAAAAGTGGTTTTTGATGATACACCAACTAAGCTGAAAAAACGTTCATCGAGTGGTACATTAGATGATGTGTTTCGAGAGCTTACCCATTGAATTAGATCCATTTAATTTAGGAGAGTAGCAGGTAATGAACAATTGTTGGTCGATAATGAAGAGAGAGTTGGGAGCTTATTTTTCAACTCCACTGGCCTATGTGTTCATAGTGATTTTTTTGGCCTTGAGTGGAGCCTTAACGTTTTTCATGGGTGCTTTTTTTGAACGAGCGCAAGCAGATCTGAACTCTTTTTTCAGCTTTCATCCATGGCTTTATTTGTTTTTGATCCCGGCAATTTCAATGAGGCTTTGGGCCGAAGAACGAAAAACTGGGACGGTTGAGTTGCTGTTGACCTTGCCAATAAAAACCTGGGTTATTGTCATTGGAAAATTTCTAGCTGCTTGGGCTTTTATTGCAATAGCTCTTGTATTGACTTTTCCACTTTGGATAACAGTAAATTATCTTGGGAGCCCAGATAACGGTGTGATTATTGCCAGCTATATAGGTAGCCTCGTAATGGCAGGGGGATACCTAGCTATAGGTTCATGTCTCTCTGCTGTGACCAAAAATCAGGTGATTGCTTTCATTTTAACGGCTTTAGTTTGTTTTTTGTTTTTAATGAGTGGTGTCGAACTAGTTCAGTCGTTTTTTCAAGGTTGGGCACCTTCATTTGTTCTAGAGGCGTTAGGATCTATGAGTTTCTTAACACATTTCAATACCATCGTTCGCGGGGTAATCGATATGAGGGATGTTGTATTTTTTGGCTCGATAATAGGTGTTTTCTTGTATGTTAACGCCGCAGTAATTGACTTAACCAGAGGGTCTTAGGAACAGATTATGAGTGCTTTGGAGAAAATGGGCCGAAAAAAATTAACCATCATGGGGCTTGTCGTTGCAGCAATATTTCTGTTTTCCATTAATATATGGTCTTCGTTAGAAATTCAGACAGCCCAACTTGATCTAACCGAAAATAGTCTCTATACACTGTCTAACGGAAGCAAGGAAGTGATCAAGACGATAGATGAGCCGATCACGTTTCGGTTATATTACTCTCCTTCCTTTGGAGAAATTAGCCCGCCACATGGTAATTACTTTAAACGTGTCCGGGAGTTACTCCAGCATTTTGCGGTCGTTTCTGGTGGCAAATTAAATCTTAAGATAATTAATCCAATTTCTTTTTCCGTTGAAGAGGATGAAGCTGTCAAATTTGGTATCCAAGGAATTCCTCTTGATCAATCGGGTGAGCTTGGATATTTCGGGATGGCCGCTGTCAATAGTACTGACGATCGGAAGACGGTGCCATTTTTTAACCCACAACGCGAGCGTTTTCTAGAATACGATTTGACACGACTTATCTACGAACTGGCTGCGCCAAAAAAGAAAAAAATCGGGTTGATAACATCTCTATTAATAGAAGCTGATCCAATGCTCCAGTATAAACCTTGGCCTATAATGGAACAGATCACCCAATTCTTTGAAGTTAAACCGATTGAGACTGAAGCGATGAAAATTGATGAAGATATTGATGTTCTTCTCATAATTCACCCAAAATTTCTCAAAGATAACCTGTTATATGCTATAGACCAATTTGTAATGCGTGGCGGTAGGCTTTTAGTATTTATGGATCCACAAAATGAAACTGCACGTATGACGCCTAGGGCTCCGCCCGGAGCAGGATCCTCAGAACTCAAGAAGTTATTTGATGTATGGGGAATAGATTTTGATGAAAATAAATTTGTAGGTGATCGGACGCGTGCAATCCGTGTTCAGGCGCCCGTAAAAGGTCGGGATGTGATAGCAGATTATCTCTCTTGGGGGATATATGATAAGCGTGCAATGAACTCTAACGACATAGTTACGGGTCAATTGACATCAATATCTGTAGCAAGTGCTGGCACTATTTCTCTAAGATCGGGATCGACATTGAAAATGACACCGTTGTTGCAGACTAGCAAAATTTCTCAAAGGATTGATGCTGAATTAGTGCGTGGAGAAATAAACCCAGAGGCTATTCTACAGCAGTTTAAATCAGAGAATAAAAGTTTCACGATTGCAGCCCGTTTCAGTGGTAAAGCCAAATCTGCCTTTCAAGAGGGCAGGCCAAAGCCTAAGAAAGATAAGAAAAAAACGGAGGAAAGTTCTGTTGATAAGAAATTTGCCCAGCCTGGGCCACATATTAATCAAACGAAAACCGATTTGAATATGATTGTTATGGCGGACACAGATTTACTGTCTTCTCGTTTCTGGCTTCAGCAACAGGAATTTTTTGGTAAAAAGATTTCGACACCTGTTTCTAACAACGCTGACTTTTTAGTCAATTCGCTCGAAAATCTTGTTGGTAGCCAAGCGTTGATATCTTTACGCAGCCGAGGTTTATCTGTCCGTCCTTTCCATACGATCCAAGACATCAAGAATAATGCGGAAGATAAGTACCGTGAAACGGAGAAGAAACTCTCTGAGAAATTGAAAGAACTTCAAGGTAAGTTGCAAGGTTTAGGTATGAAAAGCCAGGCAAAAGGTAAGGTAATTTTGACATCGGCTCAGCAAAAAGCTTTTGAAAAATTTCGAGCAGAGATGTTAGATGTTCGAAAACAATTGAGAGACGTTCAGTTGGCGTTGCGGCGAGATATTGAACAACTGGATACTAGACTTAAAATTATCAATATCTGGACAATGCCAATTCTGATAGCGATTGTGGCAATTATTTTGGCGATTCTTCGTCGTCGAAAATATAGCCAATTGACGGTCCAAGGTTGATAGGGAGCATTGATAAAATGAGTCCAAAGACATTAGTTGGGTTTATAATAATCACAATCATAGTTGTTGTTGCGGCCAGCTTTTCTGTGGCAACTCGTTATTCTGTTCATAAAATAGGTTTTGAAGACAAGCCCGTGTTACCGGGCTTTGCAGATAAAGTTTCTGGCGTGGAAGAAATAATCGTTCAGGATGTAAAACAAAAGCTTACCGTAAAACGTGATGATGACAATTGGGTTATCGCTGATAGGCAAAATTATCTAGCTTCGAATGAAGTGGTGAGCGACTTAATGTTAGGGTTATCAGAGTTGCGATTGCGCGAAGCCAAAACAAAAAAGCCTAGTCTTTATAAACGGCTTCACGTTGAAGACCTAAATGGCAAGAAAGCGAAATCAATTTTGCTGATCATCAAAGACAAAACCGGTGAATTGGTTCGTTTGATTGTTGGAAAAGTAAATAATGACGTTGCTGGGTCTTCTAATGTAGGCCGTTATATTAGAAAACCAGGCGAAGAACAGTCATGGCTTGCATCTGGTCGTTTGAATGTGCCTTTAGGTGTAAATAAATGGGTAAAACCTGAGTTTTTGGATATTGCCAGTTCACGCGTTGAGACCGTAACGGTTAACCATCCTGATGGATCTAAAATGATTGTCAGTCGAGTAGGTAAAAAGAAATTTGAGATTAAAAATATGCCAGAAAATATGGTCGTTGAGTATCAGTCAGATATCGATAACATGGGTGATGGCTTGGAAAAGCTTGAACTGGAAGATGTGATGGCGGTAGCGAAAATCAAGTTTCCAAGAGATGAAATAATAAACACAAGGATTACAACAAACGACGGTTTGATCATGAATGTCAAAATGATTGATATTAATGACGGTAATTTTTGGGCTGTATTTGATGCAGAGGTTGAATTAACTGCAAGTGATTCTGTTAAAAAGGAAGCCTCTTTAATTAATTCTAGGGTTTCTAACTGGGCTTATAAACTACCTGCCCATAAATACCGCTATATGAGCCGTAAACATAGCGACGTTTTAAAAAAACCTAAGAAGCAAAAGAAAAATAAGTAACTTATAAATTCAAATTATGGGTTGCTTGATTTAGTAATATGTTTTGGCCCAAAAGAAACGGTCTGCAGTCGATCTAATGCCCGATAACATCAATGGTTTGGTCTGCGTCTTTAGTATATTTTAGTACCAAGGAACTTTAGAAATAATCGCTCCAAAGTTATCTTGGATTGAAATATCTCTAGAATTAAAACCCTAGTTCAAATGATTCCTTTTTGGCGCAGCTTAGAGCAATCTAAAGGCGTGAGATCAAATAATTCACTTAATACTTCTTCAGTATGTTCGCCTAACATAGGAGGGTGTTGCCGATAACTTACTGGAGTTTGTGACATTTTGATTGGGCTACCAATCATTTTTATAGGTTGATTACCAGAGGCGGGATGTTCCATTTCGATTTCCATTTCGCGGCTTTGAACCTGTGGATTAGCAAAAGCCTGATCTATTCTATTTATAGGCCCACACGATATTTTTATTTTATCAAGTCCAGTTAACCAGTACTCTGTTGATTTTTGAGACGTTATTTCATTAAGTATCGTTGTTAAATCTTCGCGATTACGAACGCGCATCTCATTGGTCAAATATCTGTCATCTGAACTAAGTCCAGGATTTTCTATAAATTTGCAGAAACGAACAAATTGTTTATCATTGCCAATAGAAATTATTATATTACCATCTGAAGTTGGGAAAACTTGGTATGGTACTATATTTGGGTGCGCATTTCCCAATAATCCAGGCACCTCTCCGGTTGTTAAATAATTAAGGCCTTGAATAGATAGTGTAGATATTTGGGTGTCTAACAGAGATATATCCACTTGCTGACCCTCACCCGTGACTTCTTTGTATCGTAAGGCCGCATTAATGGAGATTGCGGCCCATAGGCCTGCCGTTAAGTCAGCAATCGGAACACCAACCCGCTGTGGCTCTTTACCTTTTTCACCAGTTATACTCATTATTCCGCCTATCCCTTGGGCCATAAAATCATAGCCTGGTTGTGTGGCCATTGGTCCAGTTTGTCCAAACCCAGTGATCGAACAATATATGAGACCAGGAAATTCCTTTTTTAGATCATCATAACTCAAGCCATATTTAGCCAAATTACCAACTTTGAAGTTTTCAACAAGAATATCGCATTTTGAAATTATCTGGCGAGCTAGTGATTGCCCCTCTGGTTTGGTAAGGTCGAGCGTAATAGAGCGTTTATTTCTGTTTGCTGAAAGATAGTAGGCGGATTCTGATGTTTCTCGCCCTTCGGAATCTTTAATAAACGGTGGCCCAAATTTACGAGTATCGTCCCCTAGATTAGGGCGTTCGACTTTTATTACATCAGCTCCAAGATCCCCTAAAATTTGAACGCAGCTAGGTCCTGCAAGAACTCGCGTAAGATCGAAAATTTTCAAGCCAGCTAATGGCCCAGTTGCTGAATTTGTCATTGATTACAGTTCCTAACTATTTTAAATCACCTAAAATTCTATATGTTTGTTTGTGTGTTAAATCATTAGTGCTAGAAAAGTAAAACTTTTGTCATGAAAATTAGTAAAATGATGAAGTTTTATTTAAGGAATTCGAATGGATATAGTCTGCAATAACTAATGTGAATCAAATTTACTTAAAATTACTAATAATCTCAATGGTTTTTGAATTTACTTATTTGGATTCTAAATTGGCTGAATATCTTAGTTTTGCGAATAACTAGCCACCTGTGGATAAAGCTGTCTATAAGTTTACCAGTTTAGGTATCTGATTTGTAATGAAATTCATTGACCTTAAAAGAAATTTAATATCGCATTAACTTAACTTATTGAAATTAAACGATTAATTAATAAATTATGCCTTATTCAGTTGTTTTTAGTCTATTATTTCCAGAAAATTTCTAATGACGTGTATATATTCCTTTATGTGTAAAACTTTTGTTAAAATAGGTGATTTTGAGCCTTAATATGAGAATTTTCAGAAAAATAAATAACAAATTCAGATACTTAATATGGAGTTAATATTGAGTTATCGTGGTAATTCAGTGCTACCCATTAAGAATTTGTCGACCGCTCGCGCGCACTGACGTCCTTCTCGAATGGCCCAAACAACCAAAGACTGCCCCCGCCGCATATCGCCGGCAGCGAAGACCTTATTTACAGATGTTTTATAATCCTCCGAGTTAGCGAGAACATTCCCGCGATTATCAAGTTCAACTCCAAGATCTTTGAGGATACCTTCGTGCGCTGGGTGAATGAAGCCCATAGCAAGTAACACAAGGTCAGCCTCCATTTTTTTGTTAGAACCTCGAATTTCCACCATTTCCATTTTGCCTTCTTGATTATCTTTCCAGTCCACACGCACAGTTTGAAGGCTTTCAATGGTTTTATCGGTCCCAGTAAACTTTTTCGTTGTAATTGCAAAATCTCTTTTGGCACCTTCATCATGTGATGTTGAGGTTCTTAATTTCATCGGCCAATTTGGCCATGTGAGGGATTTGTTTTCTTTCTCGGGGGGCTTAGACATAATTTCTAATTGTGTCACAGTTGCAGCTCCCTGGCGAAAGGAAGTCCCAACACAGTCTGAACCGGTATCTCCTCCGCCAATGACTATTACATGCTTATCTTTAGCCGAAATTTCTGTTATGTCACCTAACTTCTCGCCTGAAACGCGCCGATTCTGTTGAGTTAGAAAATCCATAGCAAAGTGAACACCTTTATAGTTTCGTCCAGGTACCGGTAGGTCTCGCGGAATTTCTGAGCCACATGATAAAACTATAGCATCGAAGTCCTTATCTAGTTGATCTTTAGAAATATCGATACCTACCTCGGTGTTAGTGCAGATCACGAGACCTTCTTGCTCCATTTGCGTATGCCTTCTATCTATTAGGTGTTTTTCCATTTTAAAATCCGGGATCCCATACCGAAGAAGCCCACCGATTTTTGCATTTTTTTCAAACAATGTAACGCCATGGCCTGCACGAACGAGTTGTTGAGCGGCAGCCATTCCAGCTGGGCCTGAACCAATGACAGCAATTTTTTTACCTGTTTTTTTCTCCGGAATCTCAGGTTTTACCCATCCTTTTTCCCAAGCTTTATCTATAATAGCACATTCAATTGTCTTTATAGAAACAGGCTGGTCATCAATATTAAGAGTACAAGCCTCTTGGCATGGCGCCGGACATATACGCCCAGTAAATTCAGGGAAATTATTTGTAGAGTGTAAAACGGTGATAGCTTCTTTATATCTCTCACGAAAAATTAAGTCATTCCAATCAGGGATTATATTGTTAACAGGACAGCCCGTATGACAGTATGGAATACCGCAATCCATACAACGAGCCCCCTGGGTTGATAGCTGTTTTTCGCTCAATGGGACAACGAACTCATTGAAATGCCTGACGCGTTCTTTTACTGGAAGGTAAGTGCGGTCTCGAAGTTCGTATTCTAAAAAGCCTGTTGCTTTGCCCATACTAACTTCCCACCGCAACGTCGATTTCTGAATCACCTGTTTCATTGGCTCGGGCTTGCATTTCTTGAAGCGCCCGCTTGTAGTCTACGGGCATAACTTTAACGAATTTTGCCAAATATTTTTCCCAGTTATGAAGAATTTCACGAGCCCTAACACTATCTGTGAAATGGACGTGATTTTCAATTAGTTTACGTAATCTAAGGGTATCGTAACCCGTCATATCTGCCAAAATATCAACTCTACCATGAGTTTCGAGATCACCACGTTGATGCCCTCGAACTTCTAGCATTTTATCTTCATCGGAAATAGGCTCAAGCTCAACCATAGCCATATTACAGCGCTTTTCGAAATTGTCACTTTCGTCTAAAACATAAGCTATACCACCGCTCATCCCTGCGGCGAAGTTGCGGCCTGTTGATCCAAGTACAACTACAACACCGCCCGTCATATATTCACAACAGTGATCTCCAACCCCTTCAATAACCGCCGTCGCGCCGGAATTTCTAACGGCAAAGCGTTCACCAGCAACCCCTCTGAAGTAACATTCTCCTTCAATCGCTCCGTAAAGGGCTACATTTCCGATTATCATGTTTTCTTCGGCTAGAAAATTCGAGGTTTTAGGTGGATATGCAATGATGCTTCCTCCACTGAGACCTTTTCCAACATAATCATTTGAATCGCCCTCTAATTCTAATGTGATACCTTTTGCTAGGAATGCTCCAAAACTTTGACCTGCGGAACCTATAGTTTTAATTCGAATTGAATCATCAGGTAGTCCGCGCTGACCGAACTTAGAAGCCACTTCACCAGAAAGCATCGTTCCAAAAGTTCTATTTGTATTTGTAATTTTTGTTTTAATTAAAACTTTTTGGCCATTTTCCAGAGCTGATTTTGCTTCAGTTATTATTTTATGATCTAGCGCATTATCTAACCCATGATCCTGGCTCTCAGAGTGATACGTTGCAACCTCAGGTCCCATATCTGGTTTATAAAGAATACGAGAGAGATCAAGACCATTTGCTTTCCAATGATTTATCGCATTATCCATTCTTATAAGATCTGACCGGCCAATCATTTCTTCGATGGTACGTAAACCTAATTTCGCCATAATCCCACGTAATTCTTCAGCAACAAAAAACATATAATTAACAACGTGTTCTGGCTTACCTTTAAATTTCTTGCGTAGTTCTGGATCTTGGGTGGCTATCCCCACCGGGCACGTGTTTAAGTGGCATTTTCGCATCATTATGCAGCCAGAGGCGATCAGCGCGCCAGTTGCTATGCCATATTCATCTGCGCCCAAAAGAGCTGCGATTGCAACATCTCTGCCAGTTCGAATGCCTCCGTCTGCTTGTACACAAATTCGGCCACGCAATTTATTGATGACTAAGGTTTGATGGGTTTCTGCGAGCCCTATTTCCCATGAAGAGCCTGCATGCATTACAGATGTAATTGGGCTAGCTCCTGTGCCGCCATCCATGCCAGATATTAAGACATGGTCAGCATGAGCTTTAGACACGCCTGCTGCGATCGTACCGACGCCCACTATGGACACTAGTTTGACGCTAATCCGGGCCATAGGGTTAACATTTTTTAGATCATGGATAAGTTGGGCTAAATCCTCAATAGAATAGATATCATGGTGGGGAGGAGGCGAAATTAGTCCCACCCCAGGTGTTGAGTGACGAACCTTAGCTATCGTTTGGTCAACTTTATGTCCTGGCAATTGACCGCCTTCGCCTGGTTTCGCCCCTTGTGCCATTTTTATCTGGATTTCGTCGGCGTTACGCAAATATTCTACAGTAACGCCAAATCTACCAGAAGCGACTTGTTTGATTGCTGATCGCATAGAGTCGCCGTTAGCCAGAGGGACATAACGTTCAGGTTCTTCACCACCTTCTCCGGTATTTGATTTGCCACCAATTCGGTTCATTGCAATGGCAAGATTTGTGTGAGCTTCAAATGAAATGGAGCCAAAAGACATAGCACCAGTAACAAACCTTTTTACAATTTCTGCAGCGGGTACAACCTCATCAATATTTATTGTGGTATTATTTTCAAAATCAAATTCAAATAAGCCACGAATATTTTTTAGTTTACGAGAGTTGTCATTCATAGTTTTTGCATATTCGTTATATATTTCTTGCGAATTACCGCGTGCAGAATGTTGAAGTTTTGAAACTGTTTCGGGTGACCACATATGTTCTTCGCCTCTTAGCCTGTAGGCTAGGTCACCACCGACATCTAAAGCATTTTCCAAAATTGGTGAATCGCCGTATGCGAGCTTGTGGCGAGTTAAGGTTTCTTGCGCCACCTCTTCAATACCAATACCTTGGATTGAGGTGGCCGTATTCGTAAAGTAAGCATCAACAAATACTTGATGTAATCCAATTGCATCAAATATTTGGGCACCACAATAGGACTGATATGTTGAGATCCCCATTTTAGACATCACCTTGAGTAAACCCTTGTCTATGGCCTTTACATATCGAGAATGTGCTTCTGCTATTGTTAAATCGCCAGTAAATTCAGAACGGTTATCGGTAATTGTATCGAAGGCCAGATAAGGGTTTATAGCTTCAGCGCCGTAGCCGGCCAAAAGGCAAAAGTCATGCACTTGTCGCGCTTCACCGGTCTCAATCACTAGACCTGATTCGGTTCTCAAGCCCTCAGAAATAAGATGATGATGTACAGCAGCTGTAGCAAGCAGTGAAGGGATTGCCACCTCTTTATTATTAACTGCTCTATCGGATAATATTAGTATATTATTACCTTCTAGGACTTTCTTTTTGGCATCTTTACATAAACTCTCTAGTGCCGTCTTCATCCCAAGACTGCCTTCAGCAATAGGATAACAAATTGACAAGGTTTCAGATTTGAAAGAACCCTTACGATTATCGATATGGCGGATTTTTTCCAAATCAACGTTTGATAGGATTGGCTGATTAACCTCTAGCCGCATATGCGTACCGCCAGTTTCTAAATCAAGCAAATTTGGTCGAGGCCCAATTAAGGACACCAATGACATCACTAACTCTTCACGGATTGGATCAATTGGTGGATTGGTTACCTGAGCAAATGCCTGTTTAAAGTAATCAAACAGCATTTTTGGACGATCTGATAACACCGCTTGTGGGATATCACGGCCCATTGAACCAATAGGATCTTGGCCACTAGTAGCCATTGGAATGAGATAAAATTTTATATCTTCCTGAGTATAGCCGAACGCTTGTTGTCGATCTAACAGGGTTTTTTGATCAAGGGGCATAGGCTCAATATCGGCTGGCAAATCTTCGAGCCGGATTTGTGTTTTGTCTAACCAGCTTTGATACGGATGGGCCTTCGCAAGTTTATTTTTGATCTCAATATCTTCAATTATCCGACCCTCTTCCAAGTCAATTAAAAACATTTTCCCTGGTTGTAGTCGCCATTTTTGGACAATATTTTCTTCAGGAATATTTGCCATACCGACTTCAGAGCCAAGTATACACAGATCGTCATCTGTAACTATATATCTGGCTGGTCGAAGGCCATTTCGATCTAGGGTTGCGCCAATTTGACGACCATTAGTAAATGCAATGGCAGCGGGGCCATCCCATGGTTCCATAAGGGCCGCGTTGTATTCATAAAATGCCCGTCGTTCGTTATCCATTAGTGGATTATCATTCCAGGCTTCTGGTATCATCAGCATCATAGCATGTGACAAAGGGTACCCAGCTGCAATCAGCAGTTCGAGCGAATTGTCGAATGTAGCTGAATCAGAATTACCATCACCTATTAGTGGAAAAAGTTTTTCTAGATCTTTTCCTAAAACATTTGAACTCATATTATGGCGACGCGCGGTCATCCAATTAATATTTCCCCGTAACGTATTTATCTCGCCATTATGGCATAAAAAACGGAATGGTTGTGCAAGTTCCCACGAAGGAAATGTATTAGTTGAGAAGCGTTGATGGACAAGGGCTAACGCCGATTCCAAACGGGGATCTTTTAGATCAGTATAATATTTACTAACACGGTCTGGTAGCATCATACCTTTGAAGCAAATTGTATAAGAAGACATGGTTGTAATATAAAAAGTCTCTTCACCAGCTAATTTTTTATTATTTACCAACTGATGTGATTGTTTGCGAATTACGAACAGCTTAAGCTCAAACGCATTTCTAGAGGCAACATTTTCCGTTTTGCCAATAAAAATTTGTCGGATTAAGGGTTCCACTTCGCAAACGCTGTCACTGAGCCAGGAATTATCAGTAGGAAGGTCCCTCCAACCCAGGACTAGCAAGCCTTCTTCAATTATCAATTTTTCTATGGATTTTTCACAACTATTTCTGGCTTTTTCATTCTTCGGCAAAAACACCATACCTACGCCATAATCACCGGGTGGAGGGAGTTTTATGCCAATGCCTGAACATTCATCGCGTAGTAATTTGTCCGGAATTTGTATCAAAATTCCCGCTCCGTCGCCGGCCAGGGGATCTGCGCCTGCACCACCTCTGTGTGTTAGGCATTCCAATACTGATAAGCCTTGTTCGACCACGGAATGGCTTTTGTGATTCTTGATGTGTGCGACAAAACCAAATCCACATGAATCGTGTTCCTTTTTTGGATCATACAATCCTTGTTTCTTTGGTAAGTTATACTTTCTCATTGTTCCTCGTTTGCCTTAGTTAACCTCTAAAATGCTTAGCATCCGCAAAAAGCTAAGTGATGTCATTGTCGCAGCCTTTTTTCTTGAGGCCCTTACCCTTATTATGTCTCCAAGTGCAAATATATACATTTGAAGTACGTTTTGGTTAGGCACGCCATGCCGCCTTTATGTAGGCAAATCAAATTGGCAATTTTGCCTGGGAAAGGTTCAGTATTTTCTGAACCAAGGTTTAACCTAAACCTCTTTTATAGGTTAGGCGCATTAGGTTGGACTAATGGGGCCACGTTCCATTACCAAATATGTAGCAGACAATAAACAGAAATATAAAAATATCCGTTTGTCTAATCCTACCTCAACACTGTTACATTCTAATTGATAAAGACCGTTCCGTCACGCCCACGAAGCAAGATTTTTAATATTTTAGTCGCTTTATGGTTGATTAGCCACTGATACTGTTAAATAAATTTTTTTTAATGTTGGCTATAATGATAATTCCTTTTTAATTAACCACTTAAAATATGTTGTAATATTTTTAAATTTTTTATTTATTTGGGTTTAATTTTTGCAATTAAATAAATAATATCAAAGTTAGGTTAGTTGGATTGAGCAAAAAGAACAAATTTTATTCCTATCGTGTTAATTTTTTTGCGAATATACAGGCTAGATGTATCTCTTTAGCGCATGAATGCCATAGGTAGTTTTTTAATTTCCCATTTAAGCCAATTCGGGGTTATATTCTTTAAATATTAATCTTTATGTCCAATGATTTACCATCATGGTTTTATATGTTATTTGGATGCATAGATGACGCTATTTATGGAATTTTTTGAATGTCAATGAGAATTAAAATTTGGGGTTGCCGAGGCAGCATTGCCATGCCAGCAGAAACCCATCTGAAATACGGTGGAAATACGACTTGTATTGAAGTTGAGGCGGGTGGAGAGACTTTCGTTCTGGATGGCGGAACTGGCATTCGTAATCTTGGGTTAGAAATGGTTAAAAACCAGGAGCTTGAGCATTGTCATATTTTGCTCACCCATACCCATTGGGATCATATCAATGGTTTTCCTTTCTTTACACCGGCCTATATTCCGGGTCGTAAATTTTCTATTATGGCAGGTCATTTGAAAGATGCTGGTGGTATCGAAAAGGTTTTTGATGCACAAATGGAGCAACCAGTGTTTCCTGTTCCACTCGGAGCGATGGAATCAAATCTAGAGTTTTTCGATTTTCGTGCAGGTGAAGATCTTGATATTAGCATAGGATCTAAGGTTAAGGTGACTACGGCAGCATTAAATCATCCAAATGACGCAACGGGATATCGCTTTGACTATGATAACAAGTCAATGTGTTTGATTACCGACACTGAGCACATTCCCGGAAAGCCGGATGAAAATATATTGAATCTTATTGAGGGTGCTGATTTGGTGATATACGACTCCACATATACGGAAGAGGAATTCACCGAAAAGATTGGTTGGGGCCATTCAACTTGGGAAGAAGGTATGAAGCTATGCAAGTTGGCTGGCGTTAAACGTCTTGGGATTTTTCATCACGATCCAGAGCATGATGATGTATTTATGGATAACTTGGCCGAAGAGGCATCACGGGCTTGGGATGGAGCTTTTGTTATTAAGGAAAAAATGGAATTTGATGTCGATTAAGTTGTTATTTCTATTTGGCTAACTTTATTTTGCTATTCTTCAAATTAATATAGAATTTTTAATTTAATTAAGCATTTTTGAGCTAGCAGGCCTAACTTGCCTATCGAGACCTTCACGCCTGAATTCTGGTACTTTAACTTCTTCAAATATTGGGCTCCTACTTATCCGCATTACGACGCGCCGATTAGCAACCATATTCGCTGCGATTGGATTGCCTTCAGCATCTTTATTGGGCAGTTTTGGTTGGGTGTCCCCATAACCAGTCGCCTTCAAACGATTTTTTTTCATGCCTTCTTTTATCATGAATCTAACGACGGTAGAGGCCCGGGCAGCCGACAATTCCCAGTTTGATGGAAACTTAAATGAGCTAATAGGATCATCATCAGTGTGTCCCTCAATTGATACATTAAATTTTTGGTAGATGGGTGATGCAAACTCCTCATAAATACTCTTTAAGACTGGTATTGCTTGTTCTAATAGTTCGGCACCACCCGGTTTAAAGAAAGCGCCACTGTCAAGTTCTAGAGTAATAGTCCCTTCGCCCGCATTTCCGATTTGGACGACTTCTTGCGCTCCTTCTTCTTCAATAATGTCAGCCAAGTCCTTTTCCAATTCAACTCTATCACTCGTACGGGCTTTGCTTGACATTGTTTCGTTCAAACTTTCCGCAACCGAGTCGAATTTTCCCCCGTCAACCTTTGAGATAGAAAAGAATAGAACAAAGAACGCCATTAA
>CAZXGI010000055.1:0-16090 GCA_964639965.1 uncultured Rhodospirillaceae bacterium | reverse complement strand
CTGCTAGAAAAATTTGGAGGCATTAGCCGCGCTTTTAAGAGCCAAAATTATCGTTATTATTGGTTTGGAGGCGCTACTTCAATTTTAGGTTTTTGGCTAAGCAAGCTAGCACTCGGGTTATTGACTTGGAAGTTAACTCATTCACCTTTATGGCTGGGCATCATAGGTTTTTCAGCGACGTTTCCAGCCGCTTTTTTTGCTCCTTTTGCTGGCGCAATAGCCGATCATTATGGTCTTAGGAAAGTGGCAATCGTAGCGTTGACAGCGTCTGCTGTTAACGCTCTGATTCTAGGTATGCTTACTTTTCATGATGCGATAACTATCGAATTACTTTCTGTCTTAGTACTTATACAGGGTATTACGCTTGCATTCGATCTGCCTTCTCGTCAAGCCTTGGTGCATCATGCAGTAGCGAAAGACGATCTTTCTTCCGCTATTGCACTTAATACAACTACATTCCATTTAGGGGCATTTATTGGGCCAGCGCTTTTTGCAATTCTAATCCCTTCTTTTGGTATTTCTTTCGCCTTCTTTTTTAACTCATTTACATTTTTGATTTTTGGGGTTGCTTTGGTAGCTATGAGATTGCCGCCAAAATTATCAGTTGAAAAAGAAAAACCAACAATAATTTTAGATATGCTTGATGGGATACGTTATACATTTAATCATATTGGTATATTATCAGTATTAGCACTCGTTGCGTCTGTTCACGTTCTTATTCGGCCTTATATTGACTTGCTACCGGCTTTTTCTGATATAATTTTTGGAGCAGGTGAGGATGGCTTTGCGATGCTCGCGGGAGCTTCAGGTTTTGGCTCGGTTTTGGGGGGAGTTTGGCTTGCAATTCGGGGAAGGAATGAAGGTTTGACAAGTATATTGTGTTTAGGAACGTTATTGGCTTCTCTTATGTTACTTTTGTTTGCTAGCACAAATAATTTTCTGCTAGGGCTAGTTTGCATGGCGGTCCTTGGTTTTGCTCTGATTACAATGGCGGTGTCTTCTCAGAGTTTAGTTCAGAATGCGGTAGATCCCGCTAAACGGGCACGAGTAATTAGTTTGAGCACAGGGATTGCAGTGGGTCTTCCGGCGGTTGGGGCATTAGCTCTCGGTTCGTTAGGAGATATTTTTGGCGTGCAAGCCCCAGTCTTAGTTGCCGGTCTGTTGTGCTTAATTTGTTCGTTGATCGCTTCAAAACGCTTAATCTATCATACTAAAGTTTTGGAGTTCAATCGAAATTGAAAAATTCTTAAATTTTAAGCAGCGTTTCGAGCCTTTAATTTCATAGTGATAATTTCGTAGATATCTAAACCGGTAATATCGGAAATTTCTTGAGACGAAAGAGAAGTTTCTTTTAAAAGTATTTTAGCGTGAGTTGTTGGATTACGACGAGATTTATTATTTTGCCTACGTTCACTTGCCGCTTCTTGGGCAGCTTTTTTTGCATCTTCGGCTTTATCCAAACCCCGTTCCTTGGCTCGGTCCATTGCAGCTTGCCAGCGTATTTTTTCGGCTTCGGCACTTTGTTGTTTCTTAACCAAATTGGAAACTGCTTTTGTTTTCAGTGGACGCTGATATGAATTATTTTGTAATACATTTTTATTAGGTTTTTGTTGCTCTGGTTCCCAACGCGCAGCTTCATCGAGCGTCAGGTTGTACTTCTGTGCTATACGAGAGGCCGCGGCTAAAGCATTTTCGCGTTCTCCCGGGTATTTACTGTCATTTGCTAATTCAAGCAGGTTGCGAAAACGATTTCGTTCTGACTCTGTGAAATAATTACTAATGGTAGACCTCAATCTATGGCTATATATCGCCTAACTATAGCCAAATTATTACTTAAAAAGGTTAACGCCGGCAAGAAATAAGATAAAATCATATTCATTTTATTTATTAAAATCATTCAATGGAGTTGTTTCTTTCTCGTGTCCTCATCCATTGTGCTAGAGTTAAGTTTATTATAGTCCCAATAAACAAAAAATATCCTGTTTGGGCCCAAGTTTCAGTAAGAGTCACAAACCATGCGACAGCGGGAGGACCTAAAAGAAGTCCTATTTGGGAGCCTTGGTAGACAATACCACTAGTAGATCCTAATTGTGCGGTAGATGGGCTGTGAATTGGTACGCTTGCCATTATGGCTGGAGGTTGCAAAGCACCCAAAAAGGAAAAAACGAGCACCAATCCAAATCGAATGATGTCAGGTAAAATATCTGGAAATATAAACAGTGATAATATCCCCATCATAAATGTGCCGACACTGATAAGTATCCAGCGGGGTATTCCCCAATGAACTAGCCACGCGCCAAATAAATTTCCGAAAATATTTATGGAAACAGCGGCTGCGGCCAATGCTGCTGCAAATTTTAGGTCTAAGCCACGTTCTTCAATGGCGAAAGTCGGAAGCCAAACCATAATTGCATACCACTGAAATGTATATGTCATAAAACATATTGAAATTAACCATGGCCCAGGGGATGAGGTTGTTTTCTTTATATTAGACCAAAAAGGGTTCTTGTTTTTTAAAGTTTTTGCATCAACTTTTCTGAAAGCGATTAAGGAAAATACCATGAATAGAATGGTGATCATTCCTGTAATCCACCACAAATAACGCCAACCATATTGGTGAATTACTGGAGGGGCTGCCACCATAGCAATAGCCATGCCTAGAGGGGTAACACTACTGTGGAGACTTACCGCAAAAGCACGATGCTGATCACTTGCGAATCCAGCTATCAGAGCAGGTAGAATAGCCATTGCACCAATATAGCCTGTGCCTTCAATAATGCGTGATAATAGTAACATCATTAAAGAGTGTGAATTAGCCCCAAGAAATGAACCAAAAGAAATGCAGCCTAGAGAGAAGACAACAATTTTAGCTCTACCAACACGATCTGCGAACATACCTGCCACCAATCCTGTAAAAGAACCCATCGTGCAAAAAATGGAAACTACCCAACCGGCCATAACTAAACTTAGGGTCAAATCAATTCTTATGCTCGGGATAGCTGGTGGCGTTTTACCAACGTAGCCGGCTACAGAAACGCCGATCAGTAAGGCAAGAAATATTAGGCACCACTCTGTCTTTTGATTGGAATTTTCATTCATATCTATTGTAATTATAGATCATTATTTAGGAAATATAATGAGTAGTAACAATTATTCCAATTTTTTATATTTATATTCACGACAGTAAGCATAATTTAATTTCGAAAATCAAAACACAAAGTTATATAATTACGAAGAAAGAATGCCCAAACACTCAAATTTGGTCATTACCTATTATGCTATTTGTTGATTATCTTCATAGGGATAATAACCGTTAGTTCTTGTTTTCTCTTGCAGTTTGAGAACTTGGAGTAAAGCTTCTTCTTCAGTTCTGCATATTAAAACTAAACCCGAATTCCCAGCAGTGTCAAAAATAGCCCATTCATCACTTGAAGTCTGATATTGGATTGCATACCGCATAATTCCCCCTAACGAATTTAGCTTATAAAATTTTGCGAATGAATAAACAAAGAAAGTTACTATTCGGTAAATCAAACAAACGAAATTATTGATTAAAAATTTGTTCAGCATAATCAGAGTTCTGAGGGGTATAATCTTGTTTGACTTATAAGACTAGGCATTGAATATACGAAGGGTTATCTTCAAATATAGGTTTAGGTATGAGGGCATTCTGTGCCAGATAGCTACGAAAGAAAAATTGCAGGCGAGGGAATACGCAAGATAGGAGAGCCGGTACTGCGCAAAGAAGATGCGCGTTTTGTTCAAGGTAAAGGACAATACACAGATGATTTGAATAAAAAGGATCAGCTTTATGGTTTTTTTGTTCGTAGCCAAATAGCCCATGGGATCATAAAAAAAATCAAAACGAAAAGGGCTCTGAAATCTCCTGGTGTTGTTGCAGTATTAACTGGCAAGGATTTTGAGAAAGATGGATTTGGTCCTATAGTTCATCGAGCGATAGAAGCGTCGCCTGAAGATTGGACTAAACCCATGTTTGATGATCAGGATCCTGTCGCCATTCAATTTCCACAATGGCCATTACCTTTCGATAAGGTTCGGCATGTTGGTGAACCAATAGCGTTTATAATTGCTAAGTCAGTTGCTGCTGCTGAAACTGCCGGTGAATTAGTTGAAGTAGAATTAAAGGAATTATCGCCTGTTACGAATGTTCAGCAGGCAGCTAATCCCCGAGCTCCTGTTATTTGTGAAGATGCTCCGGGTAATATTACAATTCATCATTATCGGGGTAATCCGGATGAGACTGATCAGGCTCTAATTGAATCTGATCATGTTATAACTGGCACATTTAAAGTGCCTCGTCTTATTTGTTGTCAGATGGAGCCTCGATCCGGAATCGGAGAATTTGATCCAAGCCTAGAACAGTTTATAGTTACTGCAGGTAACCAAGGAGTTCATCGCTATCGAGATATGATTGCGAGTGCTTTAAAGGTTAAACCCGAAAAGGTTCAGGTGATATGTCCTGACGTTGGAGGTGGATTTGGTTCAAGAGGTCATGTCGGTCCTGAATATGTAGTCCTTGCTTGGGCAGCTAAAAGATTAGGCTGTCCGGTTAAATGGACTAGCACCCGGATGGAGGCTTTTGTCAGTGATTGGCAGGGCCGTGATATGGAGTTAACAGGAACACTTGCTTTTGATATAGATGGTAAAATTAAGGCTTATAAGTTGGAGGCTCTTGTTAATATTGGCGCATATGCAATTTGTTACGCTCCACCTGCAAATCTCTCTCGTCTGGTAACAACAACTTATGATATCCCCAATTCTTCATTGGAAATGAAAGTATTTCTCACAAATACAGTCCCTGTTTTGCCATTTCGTGCTGCAGGGCGACCTGAAACCCATCTTGTATTAGAACGTTTAATTGATATTGCGGCAAAAAAAATTCAAATGGATAGGAAGGAAATTAGACTCAGAAATTTGATTACCAAAGCGGCAATGCCTTTCAAAACTATCATGGGATTAACTTATGATGTTGGGGATTACCCTGAGGCACTAGAACGTATGGCAAAGGTCGTAGATTATAGTAATTTCGGAAGACGTTTAAAAGCGTCCTTGTCCAATGGTATGTTGCGGGGTATTAGCCTTGTTCCATTTGTCGAAAGCCCGGTCGGAGCTCCAATCGAAATGGGCCGAGTTGAAATTTCCAGTACGGGTAAAATAACGATCTTTGCTGGAACCCAAAACCATGGGCAAGGCCACGAAACTACTTACTCGCAGGTAATAAGCGATTTACTCGGAATTCCGTATGAAGATATCTCCCTGGCTTGGGGAGATTCAAATTTGCTGGCCCGTGGAGGGGGAACCCATTCCGATCGTTCCATGCGTATGATGGGTCAGGTGTTATATAAAATTTCGAAAGATTTGATTGACAAAGCTAGTCCTGTAGCAGCACATCTTTTACAGGCTGATAGGGAAAATATCTATTTTACAGATGGTAAATTTAAAATAGAAAAAACAGGTCAAGAGGTAAGTCTACAAGAAGTTGCAGCATTTTTCCCCAAATTTAAAAAAACTGATATGCCTTTAATGTCTGAGTATTTTCAGGAAGGTCGTATTAAAGCGTATCCTTATGGAGCTTCCGGAGCAGAAGTCGAAATCGACCCGGAAACTGGTGAACTGCGAATTTGTAATTACGGCATTATCGATGATTGTGGTCAGGCCGTAAATCCTATGATTGTGCATGGGCAAACTCATGGAGGTATTGTGCAAGGTGCCGGTCAAGCCATTGGTGAGTGTGCTTTTTTTGATTCAGTTTCGGGTCAGTTGCTTACTGGTTCTTTTTTGGATTATATGATTCCGCGAGCCGATCAGTTTCCAATGTTTGATATTGAGACGATGGAAGTTCCAACAGAGACTAATTCGTTAAGGATAAAAGGAGGCGGTGAATCTGGCACTGTTCCAGCATTGGCGGTCATTGCAAATGCAGTTTTAGACGCTTTGGCTCCTTTAGGAATTGAGCACTTTGATATGCCTTATACTGCACCACGTATCTGGGAGAAAATAAATAAAGCAAGTTAACGCTTGTAATTAACTATCTTTACTGTCAATCACGATAAAGTAGTTACAAAATTTGGAAGAATTTAAGAGAGGGCTTAATGGAGGCCGATACAGAACTAGAGGCTAAACAACTCACGATGGAAAATAACGCGGAGAAGGCTGCTGCGTTTTTAAAGTCAATAGCTAACCAAAATCGAATATTAATCTTGTGCCATTTGATATCAGATGAATGGACTGCAGGTGAACTCAGTGAAAGTATCGGCGTAAAACCGGCTAACCTCTCTCAACATCTGGCTTGGTTAAAAAGTGAAGGATTGGTGAGGACGCGTCGTGAAGGTACTACCATTCACTATAGTTTATCTGATAAAGATATCCGGCCGCTCATTTCAATACTTTTTGATATGTTTTGCACGAGTGATTTGTCTAAATCCAGATAAATTTATATTATTTTACAAAGAAAATTGAATAGAAAGTTGGAATTAATAATTGCAGTGATCCTTGATCTTTATCTGATTAAATTGGCTACTTTAGCATAGAGCAAACTATGGTTTCGCTATTAAAACGGATGCCATCGAATGTATGGGTGGTATACACTGGTGCAAATTCTGCACCTTCAGGGATATCACCAAGACGCAGATCGATGGCAATACTGGAGACCGTGCTGGCAGGGATTCCTGCGATTTCTCCGCTCGAATTACGATGGCTATGACCACAGAAAAGTTTTTTTACCTGACTGTGTTTTTTCAAGACACGGGCTAGATGATCCACTGTATTCCAGTCGTCAAACTGGAAGGGGTATTTGGATTCTTTAATTTCGAAGGGTGGATGATGCATGAAGAGTACAGTTGGTTTCTGCGGTTCTTCTGCCAGCATCAGGTCAAGTGTTTCGGCGCGTTCTTGGCAATAATAACCCATGTTGGTTGTAGTGCATGTAGTGTCCACAGCAATTAAGCGCGCTGGATAATCGTCGATACTGTATTGTAGAAATCCGGAATTAGATGAAACTTGGTTTCCTGTTTGGAAATTCGTAGCAATCAAGTTTTTGTCATCGCGGTTGCCGGCGCAAACATGTAGTGGTGCTTGGATATCCCCAAGGATAGTCAGAGCTAAATCGTATTTCTCTTGAGTGCCGTTATGGACCACATCGCCGGTATGGATAATTATATCGGGGGCGGGGTTCCGTTTATTAATGTCATTGACTACCCAATAGAGATCCCTCAGTCTATCTTCTAACTTGTCAGATTCTGGGTCTATATGGCTGTCAGATATTTGAGCTATTATCATTCGGTTAGATGGTAGCAGTAATTTTTGACAATTAACAAGGTCTTGTTAGGACGTAACTTGCAAGTTAGTTAAGGTTGGTTTTCATAAAATTTACGTAGTACAGCGATGACTTCTGGTCGACCGAATTCCGTGGGAATCTCCTCGCCGTTTGACAACATTTCACGCTGGCGAGTACCTGAAACATTTATCCTATATTTCTCATCGTGAGGGCATGTTTTAGCTGTCGCCATACCATCGCATATTTCACAATAGAAAGTGATGTCAATTTTAAGAGGTTGAGTTAACAAGGCATTATCCCATAAAGTATCAAAAATGTGATGGGCATCGAAGGGTCCATAGAAATCTCCAACGCCGGCATGATCGCGTCCAACGATCAAATGGGAGCAGCCAAAATTTTGTCGTATCAGAGCATGAAAGAGAGCTTCTCTAGGCCCAGCATAACGCATTTCAATTGGGTAACCAGCCTGGACGGCGATGTTATCCTTAAAATATTTATCGATCATGACTTTAATGGCTTCGACTCGCACGTGTGCGGGAATGTCACCAGGTTTTAATTTACCTAATACCTGATGAATAAAAACGCCATCCGTCACATCAATAGCGATTTTTACTAAATATTCATGACTGCGATGCATTGGATTACGAGTTTGAAATGCAGCTACTTTCGACCAACCCATTTCTTTGAACATAGCTCGGCTAACTTCTGGTCGAATATAGAGATCACTAAACTCTTGGGGGAACCATCCTTCTTCCATAACCTTTACCGAACCCCCTAGGTTGATAGGTGGTTGGGCCATTATTTTGGCAACACCTGGGTGGCTCTCATCTGTGGTACCAAAAACGTTTTTACACTGTAGAGAAAGGTCGGGAGTGTATTTATCCTCGATCGTCAGTATGGCCATAATCTGTTGAGTTTCCCCGTCAATCAACGTCACTTCCTCGCCAATTTCCAATTGATCAGCAAGAGATTGATCGGCAGAAAGCGTAACCGGGATTGGCCAAAATAAGCCACTGCCTAATTTCATATCTTCGCAGACGCCACGCCAATCTGCTTCCGTCATAAAACCATCAAGCGGTGTATAAGCGCCCATTGAAAGCAATAATAAATCACAGACCTCACAACTGGTCATGGGAATTTTTTTTAAGTTTGCCGCATGCGAAAGTTCTCTAGCTCTGAACTCTTCCGAGAGCAACAAAGGCTTTAAAGTCTCTGATCCATGAGGAGGGACTAAACTGGTCATTATTTACAATTTTTCATTTATATTTGGCTGGTCATGGTTTTTTCGGCGTCGTGTATTCTACCTCTTTATGGAAAGGCTCCCAAGTGGCCTCGTATCCAATAAAACCCGTTTTGCTAGGTTTTTTCTGGCTGGTTGTCATAAACCTAGATTTTCCGTCTGGCACATCTCGCTTTTCTTTTGGTTGATCACTCATAATTTTATCTCCATGAATTTTGTTATGTTGTTAATTAAAGTAAATATTACCTCTTAATAATTGGAAGCGAAAACATTTTACTGAAGTGGTATTGAAAGAGCTTCCGGTATATCCGGCACTGTATCGACGGAACCACCTGCTTCTATTTCGTCTTCGATTGCGTCACGAACTCCTAGAACTTCCAAGTTAAAAATAACCTTTCTGCCGCAAAGCGGATTGTTGCCATCGACAGTTAGCGTCTCGTTATCGATTCGAGTTACAATAAAGCTTTGTGTCTCGCCTTTTTCATTCTCAGCGTGAAGAGTCGTGCCGACTTCCCTATATTCTTTGGGTACATTTTCTATACGATCTGTAAAAACTAAAGACTCGTCTCTTGGGCCGTAGATTTGATTGCAATCGATAGGTACCTCGATCACATCGCCAGCGGACTTTCCTTCTAGTTCTTTTTTGACTGCGGGTGATAAAATATCATTGACGCCGTGAACATAACCGATAGGAAATTCGATCGCCACAAGAATCTCTTGTGATTTTTGATCTATCACCCTGTATGTTAGTTCTACATACTTAGAGTCTTGAATTATTTCGCTCATTTTAAATCCGTTTTTTTAGTCAAAAGATGGAAGCTCCAAAAATTCTGATTTCCTCATTTTCGTATCCGAGGACAAGTCGGCCAAGCCACTCTCCCTCTTTTTTTGTACTACGTTGGCGGTATAGTACAGTCACATGTTCGCCGCGACGGATGGTACCAATGAATTCAACCGACTCGGATAGATTTCTTGTTAATTCGCTATTTGCGAATTGTTTGCCCACTTCTATTTCATTTAAGCCTAGCACGAGGGTTTCGGAGAAATGTTTTACGAATTCTCCGTATTGTCCAATATTAGAGGCATGTACAAGGTGGCTCCACAGTGGGTTGGCTATAGCAAGAATTTCGTCGTCTGTTTTTTCGGTAATGTTCATTTGTAACTTTTTGTCCTAGTCAAACATTAGACGCCACAGGCCTCACAAAAAAACCTACATGCGATATACTAGTTCCTATGGACGCAATGGACAGGAACTTTATTTAAACTCCTGTTTGTTCTGTTATTCGGCAGCTTCGTTAACGGCCTCCTCTTTGACAAGGTGATAACAGGGTGCCTTTTCCATAGTATATTCACCGGTGTCTGGATCACGTCGCGAAACTGTTAGCACATGCCAATTATCATCATCCAACTTCATATAGTCACCGCGATAGTAATAGCCAGGCCAACGTGTTTCCTTGCGGAATAATGTATGTTGAGCAACGCACTCCGCCGTACGATGACGATGTTTTAATTCCCAAGCACGCAGTAATTCATGGAAGTCAGAAGCGGCTAGATTTTCTAGGTCTTCTTCCATAATTCTGAGCTTTTTCAAACCTATACCCAGTAGCTTCTCATTTGTCATGTAGCTGACTGTTGCGCCACCGCAATACTCATCCATTAGTTTCTGTAAACGGTCCAACCCTTGTCGAGGATTGATATAGTTGGGATTGACATCGCCAGCGACGACTTCATTGCGATAAATTTTATAATGCTCCATCGGCTTGTAGATCTCTTCTTTGAGTTCTTTAATTCGCTTGTCGGATACAACGATGCCTTCGCCTTTGCCATCATCGATATATCGGCAGGCCGCTTTCGCGGACAGACGTCCTTCGGTAAACGAGCCTGACGAGAAGGCGTGCGGGGTGCCGCCGACAGCGTCACCGGCTCCGAACAACCCTTCAATTGTCATCATACGATTGTAACCCCAGAAATACTCTGGCGGGGAAACATCCTGAGGGCCAGAACACCATGCGCCACTGCCCGTAGCATGTGAACCCATGACGTAGGGTTCCGACGTAGTGAGTTCAGGATTTTCATTTTTAGGGTCCACATCCGTTGCTGCCCATAATACAGCCTGCCCTATGGTCATACCTAAGAAGTTCTCCCAGCCCACTTCCTCGAGATGGGGGTCTTGGAAAGCCTCCATAGTGACCATATGAATCGGGCCTCGACCAGCGTTAACCTCGGATATCATAGCATGGTTGCGTAGACAGGTTGGAATAGGCCTATGGGTTTTATGGGAAAGTTCAGGATCAAGGTATTCCTTGCCGACCATCTCTTGGAGCTGTGGCCACCACTTTGATTCAAATTCTTCACCTAGCCCATTTTGTGTGTAGGTCTTGAGATGCAGGAAGTATGCGCCTACTGGGCCAAAACCATCTTTAAAGCGGGCTAATACGATTCGATTTTCCATCTGGGTCATTTTAGCGCCTGCGTTGATCATTAGACCATAGGCGGAACCGGATGACCAAGGTGCGTACCAGGTACGACCCATGCCTTCACCCGTTGAACGTGGTTTAAAAATATTAGAAGCGCCACCGGCACCGCAAATAACTGTTTTGGATTTGAATACGTGGAAGTCGCCAGTTCGGCAATTGAATCCGACGGCTCCGGCAATCCGGTTTTCCTTAGCTTCATCCATAAGTAGGTGCGTCAAGCAAATGCGGTTATAAACTTTATCAGCAGATTTTTTAGCAGCCTCGGCCACGATGGGCTTATACGATTCTCCGTGAATCATGATCTGCCATCGTCCCTCCCGCAAGTAGGAGCCTTTTTCGTTGTCTTGCATTATTGGCAGGCCCCATTCTTCAAATTGGTGAACCGCAGAATCCACATGCCGTGCCATATCAAATAAAAGGTCTTCGCGAACCAAACCCATCAGGTCAATACGGGCATATTGTACGTGGTCTTCTGGATTGTTTTCGCCGAAGCGAGTACCCATGTAGCAGTTAATTGCGTAAAGTCCCTGGGCAACCGCTCCAGAGCGGTCAATGTTGGCCTTTTCGGCAATAACTATCTTCTTATTTTGTCCCCAGAATCGTGCTTCAAAGGCCGCTCCAGTGCCACCGAGGCCCGCGCCGGCCACCAAAACGTCAATATTGTCTTCTACGATCGTTTTGTAACCCATTAGTAGTAAACTCCCTGTTTCATCGTGAGACCGTTAGATTTGAGAGTATGCAGGCCTCCATCGTCAAAGCGGATGTATTTTGGCTCGTTGTACAATAACTCACTATCGCGTTGCTCTTGAGTGGGTTCAGGCACATTTTTAAGTTTTGGAATGTCTCTGCCCCAAGGCTTGGTGGTGATTGGAGAAAGAAAGTTCTTTTCTGTGCCATCTCTGAATTTGACCTTCCACGCAATAGTTCCCTTGTCTTCATCGCGGTCGACGCGAACGCTATGACCGAGCGGCGCGAAGTCGGCGTAACCACGCACGTCAATGGCATTTTGTGGGCAGGCCTTGACACATGAATAACATTCCCAACATGTGTTGGGCTCGATGTTGTAGGCCCGTCGGTTGGTCTTATCGATGTGCATGATGTCTGATGGGCAAATATCTACGCAATGTCCGCATCCATCGCATCGGGTCATGTAAACAAAAGTGGGCATGATATATTTTCTCTCTTTTTAGGGTTAGGTCCTAGTAATGGCGGGGTTTTTCACGCTTGATGCCAAGTCCCATAGACAATGGTGCATCCTTTAGCAACTCCATGGAGTGGCTCTCTCGGACCTCGGGATTGGTTCGATCAGCAGGTTCCGGTAAGTTGTTTCGCGTGCCATTAGCCACTGACATCCTTTTTTCTAAAGCGGCTGCAGGTTTAAAGAACATATGCGAAAACTTCGACCATGGAACCGACCCAAACAGCACCGTCGTAGCAATCAGATACAAGCTAAGGAAAAAAGTTGCCAAAGTTGAGTTTCCTGTCGTCTGTGTATAGGCCCAGATCAGGGCCAATGTTGTGCTTAACATTAGCGAAACAACAAAAAGGTCTGCCCGGACTAGACGAAACGGTGAATTACCTTCGGCAGAAACGTCGACCCGAATGAAAAACCAGAACCAGTAACCCCCGACGCAAACTAACAGGGCTCCAAGATACCAAAGGTTTGCTAAAATCGCCGGTGCAGGGGTGGCTGAGGTTGGGTAGCCAAACACCATAATAGCCGTGGCTGCCACATAAACGATAAATCCGTACATCGTGAGTAGATGGGCGATTCGGCGTCGCATACTGCAAAATTCTGCAGAAGTTGCCCCTTCAACCAAAGCGGTTTGAATAGCTATGGAAGCCATTTTGCCGCCGCTGATCTTCTGTTTTGCATTCGCCTTCGATTTTCGCCAATTATTAAAGAAATATGTAGCACTCCTTTTATGAACAATATCAAATAAAGTGCCGCCGGCGACCAAGAGTGCCATGATTATAATGTAAATTTGCATAATGGTGGGATCTATGACCGCAGAAAGCTCGGCGAAAGGATTAGTGTTAAACATTAAATTACCTCAATGACAAATCTTGTTGCTTACTTAACTGATAACGAAAATACCAGTTTTAACTATGTATTTCTGGTAAGTAGCCACGCTTACCCCGAGCTCAACCTTCCAATCCAGAATTCAGGCCAGTCGCACGACCACCTGAGATGAACTTAGGAGAAATTGGTATGCTTGTAAAAGTTATTTTTTTTATAATATAGTAGATTTCTTCAATCATATCCTGGGCAGTAAGTCAAAACTTTTATGTCTAATAAACCATTAGGTAATCTTGTGGGAATTAATTGACATAATTTGCGTCAATAAGGCTCCAAGAACCACAGTAATGGTTTTCATTTTGAGTGGGTAAAGATTGCACAACCGTTCTGTGCACGTAATTTTTCTGGTTTTACAATTTCAAAAATACCAAATAAATATGGTGCTTTTACTCTTATAAAGTGCTTTCCGATATCAATAAGGTATTCAAAGATTGAGTTTTGGAGCAAATGTAGGAATTAAATTTTTACCTTGAAAGTCTATAGATATAATTTAATAGAGAGAAACGAAATTTACCCTCTTTAAAAATTATCTTGGCTTATTAAATTAATGTCTGAAGGATACACGGTTTGAACGATCAAGATTCAGAAAATATAGTTGATAATGTAGCTAATTCCATAGTTGGAGGAAAAATAGAAAGTAGTGAGATCCGCATTATAGTAATTGGGGCAAGTCATGCGGGGATTAGCTTTGTTGATCAAATGCGAAAATATGGCTTTGGCGGTAGTATAACGTTAATTGATCGTCAAAAAGGTGGGCCTATGGAACGCCCGCCATTATCTAAAGCTTTTTTGCTTGAAACTTCTGATCAAGTGAACCCAATGTTTCTGCTGCGTAGAGGAAAATGGTATAAAGAACAAAAAATAGATCTAAAACATGGTATCAACGTTACAAAACTTGATGCCTCTGCACAGACCGTGATGTTGTCAAATGGGGACCAACTTGAATTTGATAAGCTTGTACTGGCCACTGGTGCTTTACCGCGTTCACTCCCCTCGACTGAGGAGCTCTCTAACGTATTTGTTCTGCGACAACCCGATGATGCAGTAGCGATCCGCACCATCGCTCGCAATGTAAAAAGCGCAGTTATCATCGGGGGAGGGTACATAGGTCTTGAGGTGGCTGCTTCTTTAAGGCAGATGGGGCTGGAAGTATCGGTAATTGAAATGGCAGATAGAATTTTAGCGCGGGTTGCGAGCCCTCCTGTTGCTCAGTTATTAAATGATTTGCATGTTGAAAAAGGAGTTTCAATCTATACGGGAGTTAATGTAGACAAAATTACAAAAAATGATGGAGAATTCAGTGGGGTTACTCTAGCCGATGGGAGAGTTCTAAGTGGTGATATGTTGATTGTTGGGATTGGAGTGATACCGGATAGTGAACTAGCTCGACGAGCCGGTATCGAAACTGAGCGCCCTGATGGTGGTGCCATTTTGGTTAATGGCTCAATGCAAACTAGTAATCCCAATATTATTGCGATGGGTGATGTTGCTTTGCTACGCGGTGAATCTCTGCGGATTGAATCGGTGCATAATGCTCAGGACATGGCAACTCGCGCGGCGGCAGCTATTATGGGCGAGGCTCCTCCAGAAGATCAGGCTCCTTGGTTTTGGTCAGATCAATATGATGCGAATTTGCAATCTGTAGGAATTGTGCCAACCCTGGATGAAGATATTTATCAAATCACCCGTCCAGGAGAAAATAACACAAGTGTTTCATTTTGGAGCTATCGCGATCAAGAGTTAGTTGCTGTCGAATCTATTAGAAATTCGAAAAACTTCATGCTTGGTAAAAAATGTTTAGAAAGAAACTTTTCACCCAGTCCTGAATTAATCTGCGATCCTAATTATGACCCTAATTCAGAAATGACTTAATTACGTCCCTTGTTCATTTTGAACTAACCATCATTGCGTATATTTTTTGTAATAATTTCCCGGATTAACTCACTATGATTTTCTGGTTAAGTTCCTAAAATATTAGTCACATTGGGTATTTATTAATATAAGTTGTATTAACCAGATTTTTTCTTCATTTTCTTTCAAGCTAATAGTTATGATGCATATACATTCATGATCTAGTTTAATTATCGACTGTTGAAAATCGTTTCATTTCTTTTACTTAACTGTTGGAGTAGTCACATTTGGAACTTTTCACTTTTTTCCTTCTGGGTGGCTTTGGTGTATTCGTTGGAGTTTTAATTGGATGCGTTGGTATAGGAGGGGTGCTTCTCGTTCCAATTCTGACCTATATTTTTCATATTGATATCCATATAGCCATCGCAGCAGCAATGTTCAGTTATATGTTCAGTGGCGTTATTGGCACGTTAATATATGCTAAAAAAGGTTCTATTAAGTGGCCTCAAACAATTTGGTTGATCATCGGTGCTGCCCCAGCAGCTTTTGTTGGGGCAAAAGTAACATTGTCTATACCCGGACAATACTTGGAAATTTTGATAGCTCTTTTCGTTATTGCTGCGGGAATTGATGCGATGCGCAATCAAAAGTCCAAAGAGGGTAACCTAAACATCACCAACCCCTATGCACTTCTTTCTATCGGAGTTGTAACAGGCATTGGATCTGCCTTTACTGGGACTGGCGGGCCACTTTTTATTGTACCGATCATGGTTTACTTAAAAGTCGCCGCTCACACTGCGATTGGATTTGGTCAGGCAATTCAACTTCCGATAGCTAGCTTGGCAACATTTGGTAATTTTTTATATGGATCAGTTGACTTAATAGTCGGAGGCGTGATTGCTAGTGGTATCATAGTTGGAAGTACCCTTGGAGCAAAACTTGCCCATCTATTTTCTTCCGCTATCATGAATCGTATTTTAGCCTTGGTTCTTGTTATAGTGGGTTTGGTAATGATCAGTCGAGCCTTTTGGTAATTATTGCCTAAATCTCTCGTTGGGCTTCTGCTTTTGTAACTATAGATAATTCCCAAAAATGCTTGGTACAGCAACAAAATCTTTCATGTGGCAATTTCATAGTTAATTTCG
>CAZXGI010000054.1:0-16240 GCA_964639965.1 uncultured Rhodospirillaceae bacterium | reverse complement strand
GATTTCTTCCATCAGTATCTTCATATGCTTTGAATACACTGAGTTGACCATCAAAACGCAGAATTGCCCCTGATACTAAAGTCTTTTTTTCAAGATGACATGTATCCATAACCAAAAACCGGGTCGCGAAATTATCACAGCCGTCTGATATGATATCGTAATTTGAGATTAAATTTTGGGCATTATTTCGGATTAGTCGTTCTTCGTGTTCGACAACTATCACATTTGGATTAATATCATTGATAGCAGCCCTCGCGCTTGCAACTTTTGATAAACCTATTCGAGGGGTTGCATGAATTACTTGTCGCTGGAGGTTGCTAAGGTCAACAATATCATCATCAACTATGCCAATAGTACCGACCCCAGCGGCTGCTAGATATTGAATGACTGGCGTGCTAAGCCCACCAGCCCCAACCACCAGCACCTTTGCATCTTGGATTTTTGCCTGACCTAGGCCACCGATCTCTGGCAATAATATGTGGCGAGCATAACGTTCAATCTGTATGTCAGTTAAAGTCATGAAAAGTCAATCGACACCTAGGCCGTCAAAAAGGGTAGTTGATAGGTAACGTTCAGCAAACGATGGTAAAATAGCTACAATCATTTTCCCATCCATCTCGGGACGTGCTCCGACTTCGAGTGCAGCAGCGATAGCAGCACCTGAGGAAATACCTATTGGTAGGCCTTCAGTTTTTGCGGCTCGTCTCGCAGTTGCAAAAGCGGTTTCGTTACCTATCTGAATTGTCTCATCAATAATCTTTACATTTACGTTCTCGGGAATAAAACCGGCCCCAATCCCCTGAATTTTATGTGGACCTGGGACCCCTCCTGATAAAACCGGGCTATCTTCTGGTTCAACAGCAATCATCTTAAATTCTGGTTTTTTGGCTTTTAAGGCTTCAGCTGTTCCAGTAAGTGTACCCCCAGTCCCAACACCAGATATTACGACATCAACCTTACCATCCGAATCCTCCCAAATTTCTTCTGCGGTTGTGTTCCTATGAATTTCAGGATTAGCTTCATTACTAAACTGTTGTGGCATAAAGGCGTCTGGATTTTCTCTTAAAATTTCTTTTGCTCTAGCAATAGCACCTGGCATCCCTTTCGCTGCAGAGGTTAATTCAATTTTTGCTCCTAGTAGGTAGAGCATCTTACGGCGTTCCATAGACATGCTTTCAGGCATTGTGAGAATTAGGCGGTAGCCTTTAGCAGCAGCAACGAATGCTAATGCTATGCCGGTATTACCTGATGTAGGCTCAACTATAATTGAGTTTGATTTAAGTTTTCCATTCGCCTCAGCGGCATTAATCATGGCGATGCCTATGCGATCTTTAACCGAAGCCAGTGGGTTAAAAAACTCGCATTTTCCTAGAATTATAGCCTTACAATCATCTTCTCTTGGCATGCGATTAAGTCTTACAAGCGGCGTTGCCCCTATTGTATCAATTATGCTTTCGTATATTTTGCCCCTAAAACCATTATTTTTCTTCATTTTATTCACCATTATTATAGAATTAAATAATAAAATCCAAATTTTTCCGTCCTTCACTCGCGATACTATTTTTTTGAGCCTGTTCGCACAGGTTATCAATCGATATGTTTTTTAATTTGTTCATCATTTCTGTTTCAATATTTTGCCAAAGTGGTCTGATGACAATTTTGGTCAAATCTGATCCCAAATCATTTTCTTCGGGATTTTCTATTTGCTTGCTGTTATGAATAACTTCTATTATATCGCCAATCGAAATTCGCCGACGTTCACGAGCCAAATTATAACCACCTCGAGGTCCTCGAACACCAGTTAAGATTTGAGCGCGTACTAATTGCTGTAACGCCTGTTCTAAATAACGCCGCGGAATTCCTTGACGGCGAGTAATATCATGGCTTTGGACAGGCTGGCTGCCAGCGTGATAAGCAATATCAACAACAGCTTCTATCGCGAACAACATTTTTTTTGGAAGTTTTATCATTTTCCCCTCGTCAAATTAATGATTTTTTTCTATTTTATCCGTTCCTGTGGAACCAAAGCCACTGGTTCCACGATCGGTTTTTGGTAACGTTTCTAACTCTTTCCAATCAATACCAACAACATTGCTAATTACCATTTGGGCAATTCGCATGCCACGTTCAATCATAAAATTTGTTTCCCCGAGATTAATTAAGATAACCCCAATCTCCCCTCGGTAATCAGCGTCAATTGTGCCAGGACTATTAAGAACTGTTACTCCACTTTTAATGGCTAAACCAGAACGTGGACGAACTTGAGCTTCAAATCCGATCGGTAAAGCAATAGCTATTCCTGTGGGTATGATTAGACGTTCGCGTGGTTTAAGGGTGATTGGACTTTTTATGGCCGCTAATAAATCAACTCCTGCCGAAAGGTTGGTTTGTATTTTTGGTAGACTTAAGTCTGCACCATGATCAAGGCGTTTTACAGGGACCTGGATTTTTTTTAACACTGTATACCGTCAAGAAATGTTGCGATTCGAGTTGAGAGTTTTTGGCCAATAGCATCTTTAGTTAGAGTGGGCCAAGTTTCCACTCCATCTTTAGAGATAAAATGGACAGTATTATTGTTGCTACCAAAAGTATCAGTTGCCCGAGATACATCATTAGCGATAATCCAGTCACATCCTTTTTTTAATAGTTTATCTTGAGCGTTACTTATCAAGTCCTTTGTTTCGGCCGCGAAGCCTATAACTAGATGCGGTCGATCCTTCACATTTTGGCTGATTTGTAATAAAATATCGGGATTTTCTAACAGATCTAGTTTAGGTAGTGTCCCGTTCTTTTTGATTTTCTCTATATTTGGATTAGCAATCCGCCAGTCAGCAACTGCGGCGGCACAGACAACAATGTCTGCCGGGAAACTGTCTTTGCACGCTAATAACATTTCCGAAGCCGATTTTATGTGTTTAACCGTGACACCCACAGGATCGGGCAATTGGGTAGGACCGGAAACCAGTATTGTTTCGGCACCTTCCTCTGATAGTGCTTTTGCAATCGCATGGCCTTGCCGTCCCGATGAGTGATTTGTTAAATAGCGAACGGGATCAATTTCTTCGATAGTTGGCCCGCTTGTTACAATAGCTTTGCGTCCAAATAATTTTTTTTGGGTTTTTTTTGGGACTGATTTCTCCGTCAAAATTTTATTTTTTTTTTGGAACAATTGATTGATTGTTTGAGCAATCTTTTTAGGTTCTGACATCCGTCCCATACCGTATTCATTGCAGGCCATATCACCCATTTCTGGGCCAATAATATGAATACCGCGACGTTCCAATTCAGTAACATTGGACTGGGTTGCCATATGTTCCCACATGCGCACATTCATCGATGGAACTATAACGACCGGCTTGTCAGTCGCAATTAATGCAGTGGTTGCGAGATCATCTGCAATGCCGGCCCGCATTTTGGCTATAATATTGGCGGTTGCTGGAGCCACAACTACAAAGTCAGCGTCTCTAGAAAGTTCAATATGTCCAATCTCATTTTCATCCGTGAGAGAAAAAAGATTCTGATAGACTTTATTCTCGGTTAAGGTTTGTACCGACAAAGGAGTTATAAATTGACTGCCAGATTCCGTTAGAATGCATCGCACATCCACATTTTGGAGCTTTAAATCACGGATAAGCTCAAGACTTTTGTAGGCAGCTATACCGCCTCCAATGATAAGTAGAATCTTTTTCCCATCTGACATTTGGAAAATCCAGAAAATTTACTTGTTTTAGGTGTAGTTAATAGTCTTAAAATAGCCCCCAACATACTATTTGGCAAGAAATTTACAAAGGATTTTTGTAAATAAAATTGTTCTTTTTAACGAACTAAATAGTGACTATTTAATTGAAAAACAAAATCCCTACTAGGATTAAAATTATTATAAGAAAAAAACGGGTCGAAAATTTCTTACTGGTTTTATTTGATTCAGAAATATTTAGTATTGTATCAGAATTTAATTTCAATCCGTTTTTTGTTATTGCGGCAACATTTTTTTCCATATCTGACACAATAATTGGTAGTCGTCTTAGGCTGTCTGCAACTTCTCCAACTGCGTTTAAGACAATTCTCTCCGGCGACATATTTTTATTGATCCAATCCCTAATTAATGGTTGGGCAAGAATCCACATATTAGCGTCTGGACTAAGGGTTCTTCCTACACCCTCGGCTGTTAGCATTGTTTTTTGCAACAGTAATAATTGAGGTTGGGTTTCCATTTCAAAGGTCTCCGTTACTTGAAATAGATGAGCTAGCAAACGAGCGATAGAAATCTCGTTTTGGGGTTTATCAAGTATTGGTTCAGCAATAGATCTACAAGCTTGAGTAAATGCTTGTAATGATTTTTCAGGAGGTACATATCCGGCTTCGAAATGTAATTTTGCAACCTTTGAATAATTCCGTTCTAGAAAGCCCACTAACATTTGACCAAGATACTGCCGAGTTTCAGTATTTAACCTTCCCATGATACCAAAATCCACCGCGATAATTTCCCCGTCTTTACCAATAAACAAATTACCAGGATGCTGATCTGCATGGAAAAAACCATCCCGAAATACTTGTTTAAATAGATTGGTTGCGGCTCGAATAAGAATTTGATCCGGATCGTGACCAGCCCGGATAATAGCATCGCGTTCATCGATCGCTATACCGCTAACTCGTTCCATAGTCAGGACGCGTTTGGAGGTTCTTCGCCAGTCAATCCGTGGTACTCTAAAATCATTATCCGAGGTAAAATTTTCAGCAAGTTCTTGAGCCGCCGCGGCCTCAAGACGGAAATCCATTTCAATATCTACAGTTTCTTGAAATTTTTCAACAACCTCTATTAGTTTCAACCGCCGCAATTCGGGTTTGGAACGTTCAAGAAGTCTTGCTACCCAGAAGAAAAACGTAATATCTTTAGCGAACGCTTGCTCAATACCAGGGCGGAGTATTTTAACTGCAACCTCCTCACCTTCTTTTGTTATTGCAAAGTGCACTTGTGCAATTGAAGCTGCTGCAACAGATTCCCATGTAAAGTCTGAAAAACATTCTTCGATTGTAGATCCCATTTCTTGCTCAATTATATTTTTGACTTCCTTTTTAGCAAAGGGAGATAGGTTATCTTGCAATTTTGATAGATCTTTAGCTAATTCTTCACCTAATAAATCTGAGCGGGTTGATAGTGCTTGGCCAAACTTGATAAAAGTTGGCCCGAGGTCTTGAAGGGCATTTGCTAAGCGCTCGCCAGTACGGCCAGGTGTTTTTGGTTTTAAAATAATGCGAACTGTTTTTATAATTTTATTTGGAACACCTGCGTCTTTGAGTAGCCAAAGCAGATCATTGTTTGCAAGGATTAGGGTAATATTAAAAAGCCGGGAAATATTTCTTAAGGGTAAAAACATATCACAATTACAAATTGTTTTCTTAAATTTTCCACGCTGAATGTATAGCCACAATCCCTTGGCATAAATTCTGATGCGTGATTTTTTCTAAACCTGATCCCTTAATTAGGGCTGTGAGTTCATTTTGTTTTGGAAAACGCCTAATACTTTCAGCTAGATATTGATAAGCGGCGCGGTCATTGGCAATAACCTGTCCAATTAGCGGTAATAACTTAAAGGAATACTGTTCATAAATTTTTTCTAAAGAGGGTAAGATTACGTGGCTAAATTCTAGACATAAGAATCGCCCACCTGGCTTGAGAACACGAAAAGCTTCTTTTAAGGCCCCTTCTATGTTGGTAACATTCCTAAGACAAAATGCTGTCGTATATGCATCAAATGAACGATCTTCATATGGCAATTGCTCAGCGTTTCCGGCAATCCATTTAATTTCGTTGATGACTGCTTGATCCATTGCTCGGTTTCTGCCTGCTTCCAACATTTTTGTATTAATATCTGTCACAACAATATTCTGGCAACCTTTTTCAACAAGCTTAAATGCAATATCCCCTGTTCCACCACCGACATCAATAACCCGTTTATTTTGGGTGGGTTTAAGTCTCCTGATCAAGGCATTTTTCCATAAACGATGCATCCCAAAGCTCATTATATCATTCATGAGATCGTATTTGTGGGCAACACTGTCAAAAACGTTTTTTACTAGTATGGGCTTTTCTTCTATATTGACGTTTTTGAATCCAAAGTGTGTTGAATTTTGACTGTTTTGGGTGTTTTTCTTTTTTAACATGAATCCGACCATAGCCGAACTCATTAGACTACGCTATGTTATTCTATATTAAATAAATTAAGAACGTGAAGAATCATGCCTGAACTACCTGAAGTTGAAACTGTCCGACGAGGCCTACAACCGGTTCTTGCGGGCCAAAAATTAGGTGCTGTCATTGTTCGTCGGAAAAATCTGCGTATCCCATTTCCAGAAAATTTTGCCAAAAAACTGATTGGTAAAACTGTAATCCGTTTAACTCGCCGGGCCAAATATCTTTTAATTCATTTAGAAGATGGTGATGTGCTGATAGTCCATTTTGGTATGTCGGGCAATATGAGGATTTTAGAAAAGAATATACCTCGACCCGGGAAACATGATCACGTTGATTTCTGCATATCTACTAATTTGGTTGTTAGGTATAATGATCCAAGACGTTTCGGATTAATGACGCTTACTACGGAAAAGAAACTCGAGAATCATAAGCTTATAAAAAATATTGGTCCAGATCCCCTAGCAAATAATTATAATCATACTTCTTTGGCCGAAGCAATATTTGGGCGTAAAACTTCGATAAAAACACTGTTGCTGGATCAAAAAGCCATTGCAGGTCTTGGAAATATATATGTTAGTGAAAGTTTATTTCGAGCCGGAATTCTTCCTATGCGACCCGCCTATTCTATAAACAGTGTTGAAGTGAAAAAATTAACACGATGTATTCGAGATGTTTTAAGCGAGGCGCTTGAAGCTGGCGGTTCCTCTCTTAGTGATCATGTTAGACCAGATGGTAAGCTTGGTTATTTTCAGGAAACTTTTAAAGTTTACGGAAAAAACAACGAAATTTGTATAGGCTGTTTGAAGACACAAATAAAACAGATTAAACAATCAGGTCGTTCGACATTCTATTGTCCTGTTTGTCAGATTTGAGGCCAAGTTATTTAATGGATAGACGATATATTTTTATTTTAATTATTTTAAGTGGTATTACAATTGGATTAAAGAATTTGTATGCTGCATCAGAATTTATTCCTGGGATCGATGGTCTACCATTAATGGAAGGTCTCGTGCTTATCCCAGAGCAACAAGTGTTTTTTGAGACATCAAACGGTCGAATTGTTGAAGTATTGGCAAGTAGTGGAAATTCTCCAAGGGATATAATGTTGTATTATACGGAAACACTCAAACAATTAGGATGGGTTCCAATATTGCAAAATGAATTTAGGCGAGAGGAAGAAAAATTAAGCATTCAAATTTATGATCATAAAACTGAAAAGTTTGTTGTTAGGTTTTCTATATCACCTATATCTGATTGATGTTTTAAAATTATTTAATTCTTTATCTTATGTGAAATCTAACAAAAGCTTGACCGTTGATGCCCCCCCCTATATAACCCGCCGCGTGCAATTATTTAGGAAATTTCTATTGTTTTAAAGAGTTAGAGAGAGCGTTTATGGCGAATATAAAATCGGCAAAGAAAAGAATCATCCAAACGGAACGTCGTACTGCAGTGAATCGCAACCGCCGCAGTGATATGCGTACCCATGTTAAGATTGTTGAAAAGGCAATTGAGAAAGGTGATGCCGTAGCAGCACAATCGGCTTTTAAAGAAGTAGAGCCCCGCTTAATGCGTTCTGCCCAGAAGGGGCTTTTGCATCGCAATACAGCGGCCCGTAAATTATCTAGACTTTCAAATAAACTTAAGGGCCTTAATTCTTAGTTTATAGTAAGGTAATAAATTGAAGGGTTTTTGGTTTTCGGGCTACATTTATAAGTGATGTGGCCTTTTTAATTTCTAAAGACCAAAAAAGTATATTGCAGAGTAGCTTTGGTTATGGAATTTTTGGATTCGAAACTTCTTTCCCTGTCAAGGAAATTATTTTCGACGTTCCCCTTTCGGACCTATTGTATCTAGAAATTATGTTAGGTACATTCTCTGAGATATTTGAGAAAAACTGAATTCAATTTTCTTTTACAAAAAAATGTTTGTCTTTACGAAAAATATTAATAAGACAATAATACGTTATAAATTGTTTATAAAAATAATGAATAGCGTTTATTAGTAAGGCAAAATGTTTATACATATTAATAGGGATAAAATATCCTATTGATTTTTTGGGCTGGCAAATAAATGGACACAGGGTCTGAAGAGAAAAAATTCCAATCGGAATGGAACAAGGTGAGCAGTCGTCTTAAAGCAGAGATCGGTGATACGGCTTTTGAAAATTGGGTAAAACCAATAAAAGCAACTACTTTCAAAAATTCCCAAGTGCGTCTCGCTATTCCATCACGCTTTATGCGTGATTGGGTTGCAGCAAATTACTTGGACCGGCTAAAAGAATTGTGGGTGGGTGAGAATGATAAAGTACACTCGGTTGATTTGTTTATCCAACCAATTCAGAAAAATACAGATGATGACGAAGACGATACAGATCCCCCACCAGCTCTAGTCAATGTATCTAATAATAAAAAAACGAAAGCTACAACGAGTGGTTCCGTTTTAGGTATGCGTAATAGAATTTCTGCGCCTCTTGATATACGTTTTAAATTTGACCAATTTGTTGTGGGTAAACCGAATGAATTTGCCTATGCAGCGGCACGTCGAGTTGCTGAAGCTTCGTCAGTTTCTTTTAATCCGTTATTCTTATATGGAGGTGTTGGCCTTGGAAAAACTCATTTGATGAATGCTATTGCTTGGGAAATTCTTGAGCGCGATGCTTCACGTACGGTGATGTATTTATCCGCTGAAAAATTTATGTATCAGTTTGTGCGGGCTCTTCGTGAACAAAATACCGTGGATTTTAAAGAGCAATTTCGTTCAGTTGACGTGTTGATGGTTGACGATGTTCAGTTTATAGGCGGTAGAGACGCGACCCAGGAGGAATTTTTCCATACATTTAATGCCTTGGTTGATCAGGGGCGGCAAATCATTTTGTCGGCTGACAAGTCTCCGTCTGATCTTGAGGGTGTTGAAGAGCGTCTCAAATCAAGGCTGAATTGTGGTTTGGTTGCTGATATTCACGCAACTACCTATGAATTACGTTTAGCTATTTTAGAAGCAAAAACTGAAAAAATGAGCCTTGAGGCTCCGCATCAGGTGCTCGAGTACTTAGCTCATAAGATTACATCCAATGTACGTGAACTTGAGGGGGCATTAAATCGCGTTGCTGCCCATACCCAACTTGTTGGCCGAGATTTAACTTTAGAAACTACCCAAGAAGTTTTACATGATCTTTTACGTGCCAATAACCGAAGGGTTACTATTGAAGAAATTCAAAAGCGAGTTGCGGAACATTTTAATATACGTATATCTGACATGCATTCTGCGCGTCGTGCTCGCTCTGTAGCAAGGCCTCGTCAGGTGGCGATGTATTTAGCAAAACAATTGACCTCACGCTCTCTTCCAGAGATTGGTAGGAAGTTTGGCGGCCGCGATCACACAACTGTGATGCACGCAGTTAAGAAGGTTGATGAATTACGGGACTATGACACTATATTTGCCGAAGACGTTGAGCTTTTAAGGCGAATGTTAGAGGGCTAATTCAATTCGATTCGTGAATTTATGAGTAAAATAACATTTAAATAATGTCGTGTTGATAAACCTTTAAGAATCAAGACCTTGAAATCATTTAAATTCCACTTTTTTAGCGTGAAAATGCTTACGAAAAGGTCATAATTTGCTATAATGAATCAACGTTTTGAGATTGATTCCAAATTCTAATTTTCAAGAAATTTTTTCGGAATTTAATGCTCATTTTATTTGAATTCAGAGGAAACCCAAATTATTTCGATTATGTAAATCTCAGATGGTTTCCTGTATTTTAAGTGTTTTTTTTAAATTAGGTCAATAAGATAATATGAAAATTAATATAGAGAGAGGGCTGTTACTAAAGGTTTTGTCCCATATTCAAAGTGTTGTTGAGCGGCGCAACACAATTCCGATACTGTCTAACGTGCGATTTGATGCGCCTGATGGTCAATTAAGTTTAAATGCAACTGATTTGGATATTGATATTGTTGAAACAGTTTCAGCCGAAGTGTTAAGCCCTGGCACATTCACTGCTCCCGCACATACGCTTTATGATATAGTTCGAAAATTAGCTGAAGGATCCGAGGTTGAGTTGGATTGTGCAGGCGATGATAGCCAACTAACTCTATCTGCGGGGCGATCAAAATTCAAGTTAAGCTGTTTGCCCACTGAAGATTTTCCAATAATATCTGCGGGGGAATTGCCTAATAGTTTTTCTTTAGCAGCAGCCGATTTACGAAGCTTAATTGATCGAACTCGCTTTGCAATTTCGACAGAAGAAACTCGTTATTATTTGAATGGTATTTATCTGCATGTTGTAGAGAGTGATGGGATTTCTCTTTTGCGTGGGGTCGCAACTGACGGTCATCGCCTAGCCAGTGTAAATGTACCCATGCCCAGCGGGGCACAGGGAATGCCGGGCATTATTGTGCCGCGTAAAGCAATTTCTGAAATTCGTAAATTAATAGATGAAACAGAAGAAGAGATTGTTGTTGGACTGTCAGAAACAAAAATTAAGTTTTCATTTGGAGGGACTATTCTAACCTCCAAATTAATTGATGGCACATTTCCCGATTATGATAGAGTTATTCCAGAAGGGAATGACAAGGTTTTAGAGGTTGATACACAGCAATTTGCACAAGCAGTGGATCGAGTCTCTGCAATTTCAGCGGAAAAATCCCGAGCAGTTAAATTGAATATAACTAAAGGTAATTTAGTCCTCTCGGCCAATAGTGTAGACAATGATACCGCAAACGAATCTTTACAAGTAGATTATAATGATGCGGAAATTGAAATAGGTTTTAATTCCCGTTATTTACTTGATATTGCACAGCAAATTGAGGGTGAAAGGGTGCGTTTTACCCTAGCTGACTCTGCTTCACCAACACTGGTTCAGGATTTAGATGATGAAGGGGCTATTTACGTTCTTATGCCTATGCGAGTATGAATACTGGAATACAAAGAAATAAATCTAAACAAAAATCTGGCAGTATAGCGTGAATGAAATTCTGGCTACGACGGATTCTGCTAAATTTTTTACAAACCAGCTTTCGGTAAATTGTCTCACTTTGACAAATTTCCGTTCTTATGAACAACAGCGCATTAAAGTTGATGGACGTCCGGTTTTGCTGACGGGCCCAAACGGTGCTGGTAAAACTAACTTATTAGAAGCCCTCTCTTTCTTAATTCCGGGGCGAGGGTTGCGTCGGGCTAAGCTTCGTGATGTTGGCCGGCGGTCAATCGAGGGTCAGCCATTGGCTTCTCAATGGGGTATTTCTGCTGAACTTTTGGTTGGTGACGAAAAAATAAAGATTGGTACAGGTTGTGAGTTTGAAGACGGGCTTGATAATGGTACACGCGGTCGTGATAAGCGAATAATCAAGGTTAATGGTACGATTTTGAAAAGGCAAGCCGAGCTTGGTCAGCATATTGGTGCACAGTGGCTTACTCCACAAATGGATAGGCTATTTATGGAAAGTGCTTCGGGTCGCCGCAGATTTCTTGATCAGATTGTTTTTGGTTTGGATCCAGATCATGCTGGATTAGTTATTGCGTATGAGCACTCTGTAAGGAGCCGTAATAAATTATTGCGGGAAGGAATTAGGGATCCGGGATGGCTTAGTTCGATTGAAGGATCCATCGCTCGGCATGGTGTGGCAATTTCTGTTCGTCGATTAGAAACTATTGAGCGCCTGCAACGTGTGTGTCGGCATAATAATGGTTCATTTCCAGGATCTTTAATTAGGATCGTTGGTCAGGTAGAGGATTGGTTGTCTGAGGAGCCGGCTTTAGTTGCAGAAGATCGTTTTCAAGGCGCTCTTCGAGATAATAGAGACTCTGACGTATGCAGTGGAACTACATCTATTGGCCCCCACCGCAGTGATTTAAAAGTTTGTCATGGTGAGACCGGGATGGAAGCTGTCGATTGTTCAACTGGAGAACAAAAATCTTTGTTGGTTGGCATTATATTAGCCATCACCAATTTGCAGACAGAAAAAAGAGGTTTTATACCGCTGTTATTGTTGGATGAAATAGCTGCACATTTAGATGAATCTAGGCGCACATCACTTTTCCAATTAATTTTAGAAATGGGGGTTCAAGCATGGATTACAGGTACGGAAAGGGAATTATTTGATCTTTTTAGTGGGCGGGTTCAACATTTTTCCATCGAAAAAGGTGAATTAAAGAAAAATAGAAAGTTTAGTTAAATTTTTTCCAGTTTAGCAAAGTGATTGGATATTAGAATATGGCCAAAAGAAAAAAACAAACTTCGACGATGAAAGACGATGGCGCTAATTACGATGCACAGTCCATTAAAGTTTTACGCGGGCTTGATGCTGTCCGAAAGCGCCCTGGCATGTATATCGGTGATACGGATGATGGTTCAGGCCTTCACCATATGATTTATGAAGTGGTAGACAATGGTATTGATGAGGCTCTAGCCGGTCATTGTGATATTGTAGAAGTTGTGTTGAATGGGGATGGTTCGGTTAGTATATTTGATAACGGTCGAGGTATTCCAGTTGATATTCATGAAGAAGAAGGTATACCAGCCGCTGAAGTGATCATGACCCAGCTACATGCTGGGGGAAAGTTTGATCAAAATTCATATAAAGTTTCAGGAGGTCTCCATGGTGTAGGAGTATCTGTAGTAAATGCTCTGTCAACAAGACTTGAACTACGGATTTGGAGAGATGAAAAAGAGTACTTATTAGTTTTTAAAGATGGTGATATTGACAAAAAGATGGAGATTATAGGTGATTCTAATGGAAAAACAGGAACTCTGGTAACTTTCTTTGCTTCTAAGGATACTTTTAGCAATGTTGAATATGATTTTGCAACAATTGAACATCGTTTACGTGAGTTGGCTTTTTTAAATTCTGGCGTCAGAATTAAGCTGACTGATGATCGCCATGTTGAACAAAATGTTAAGGAGCTTTTTTATGAGGGTGGTTTGCAGGCTTTTGTTAATTATTTGGATCGCTCAAAAACTCCTCTCATTCCCACAATCTCAATTTCTGGGGAAAAGGAAGGTATAACTATTGAGGTATCTTTACAATGGAATGATAGTTATCATGAAACAACATTGTGTTTTACTAATAATATTCCAAAAAAAGATGGTGGAACTCATTTAGCTGGTTTTAGGGCCGCCCTAACGCGTACAATTAATACATATGCAGAACGCGAAGGCCTGGCAAAAAAGGCAAAAGTAACTATTTCAGGAGAAGACGCACGTGAGGGAATTACTTGTGTGTTATCTGTTAAAGTACCGGATCCAAAATTTTCATCTCAAACAAAAGAAAAGTTGGTTTCGTCGGAAGTGCGTCCTGCCGTAGAAAGTATACTTGGTGATAAACTTGGTGATTGGTTTGAGGAACATCCAGTTGATGCAAAGCGTATTATAGGTAAGATTGCTGAAGCTGCCGCGGCTAGGGAAGCCGCAAGAAAAGCCCGGGATTTAACGCGGCGTAAGGGGGCATTAGATATCTCTTCGTTACCAGGTAAGTTAGCAGATTGCCAATCAAAAGATGCAGCAGTTAGTGAGATATTTCAGATAGAAATCCTGAAAACTGTGAGGTCTTTATTGTTGAGGGTGATTCTGCTGGGGGTTCTGCCAAGCAGGGGCGTGATAGAGCTCATCAAGCGATTTTACCTTTGAGAGGAAAAATCTTAAATGTTGAGCGAGCTCGTTTTGATAAAATGCTTTCTTCAGCTGAGATCGGGACGCTTATTACAGCGCTCGGAACCGGAATTGGTGCGGAAGATTTTGACATTAAAAAAGCACGTTATCATAAAATTATTATTATGACAGATGCTGATGTTGATGGTAGCCATATAAGGACACTGTTATTAACGTTTTTCTATCGCCAGATGCCAGAGCTAATCGAAAGTGGTTATCTTTATATTGCGCAGCCACCACTATATCGGGCAAAGCTCGGTAAATCTGAGGTGTATCTGAAGGATGATCAGGCACTAGAAGATTATTTGATTAATGCTGGTATCGAAGATTGCATTCTCACTATCGCCGATGGTAGCCAAGTGGTGGGTCAAGATCTTAAGGCTCTGATAGAATTTTCTCGAATTGTGAAAAGGCAGATCGCCGGGTTAACAACACGGGTACCAACTAAGATTTCTGAACAAGCAGCAATAGCGGGAGCATTAAATCCACAAATTCTATCTGACGCCAATCAGGCTGATCAGGCAGCAACTTATATAGCATCTCGTATTGATGCATTAGAATCGGAAATCGAAAAAGGTTGGAAAGGTGAAAGTTTGGCCGATGGGGGTCTATCTTTCATACGGGTTTTACGTGGTGTGCCAGATGGTCCTCATGTGATTGATGGTGTAGTTATTCGAAGTTCTGAGGCTAGATCCTTGGATTCAAATACAGCCGAGCTTCAACAATCTTTTATCGGTCACGGTGTTTTAAAAGCAAAAGATAAGGAATTTCATATTACTGGACCAATTTCCTTGTTTGAGACAATACTGGAGCTCGGACGTCAGGGTGTTTCCATGCAACGTTATAAAGGGCTGGGTGAGATGAATCCAGAACAGCTCTGGGAAACCACCCTAGATCCAAACGTGAGGACACTCTTGCAAGTTAAATCAAGTCATGCGGATGAAGCAGAGGATGTTTTTTCAACTCTTATGGGTGACGTTGTTGAACTTCGCCGTGAATTCATCCAAGAAAATGCCTTGAAGGTTGCAAATTTGGATATTTAGCATTGTATTGTTCGATAACTAATTAACACCTTGGCTAATCTCCGTTTCAAAGATACATGATGTATAAACTTGTTAAGGAAATTTATTGCAATTGCAATATTTATAAGCATTAAGCTGATGAAAGGTGAGTAAGAATTGATGTTCTTCCTTAAGTGGGTGTTTACACTTGGAATTTGGGGTATAGTTATTATTGGTCTTATAACGGCCTATTTTGCATATGATCTTCCCAGCACAGATAAGGCACTTGGGGTTTCAAATCGGCCATTAGTTACTTATATTGCGAGAGATGGTTCTAAAATATCTGAGATTGGTAATTTAAAAGGCAGCACTGTTAAAGTTAGTGACCTCCCTAGATATGTTTACCAAGCTGTAATAGCGACTGAGGATCGTCGTTTTTATAGTCATCATGGTGTTGATTTAATTGGCGTGATGCGTGCCTTTATGCAAAATGTTAGGGCGCGCAAAATTGTTCAAGGTGGTAGCACTATCTCACAACAAGCCGCAAAAAATTTGTTTTTAACTCCAGAACGAACATTCAAGCGCAAATTTCAAGAATTATTATTAGCATTCTGGTTAGAACAAAAGTTTACAAAAAATCAAATATTATCGATTTATTTGAATCGAGTTTATCTTGGTTCCGGCACATATGGTATTGATGCAGCCTCAAGAAAATATTTTGGAGTTCCAGCAGGAAAACTTTCGATTTTTCAAGCCGCCATTATTGCTGGTTTATTGAAGGCACCTTCTAAGATAAACCCAAACGTTAATTTAGAGGCGGCAGTTCTGCGTGGAAAGATTGTTATTTCTAATATGTTGACTGCAGGGTACCTAAATAAAACACAAGCTAGAAAAGCTATAAGAGAAAAGATTTATGTTCGTCCTAACAATAGCAGAGGGGTTGGACGCTATTTTATAGACTGGGTTTCAGGACAACTTAAGGATTTTATTGGGCCGCAAAACAGAGATATCATAGTGAAAACCACGTTAGATCTTAATTTACAGGGTAGGATTGAGAATTTTATTAGTAACTACGTAAGCAATAATCTCAAAAAATACAACGTTCGCCAATGTGCTATAATTGTGATGTCTCCAATAGGTGAGATCTTAGCTATGGTAGGGGGAAAAAATTATCAGGAAAGTCAATTTAATAGATCTACCCAAGCACGTCGACAGCCAGGCTCCGCGTTTAAGCCTATAGTTTATTTGACGGCTATTGAATCAGGTTTTATGCCAGATTCAAAGTTTATAGACTCTCCTGTTGTAATAAATGGCTGGTCACCAAGGAATTACGATCGTAAATTTTATGGCGAGATGTCTCTCAAAGAGGCATTCGCTCGATCAATTAATACT
>CAZXGI010000053.1:0-16412 GCA_964639965.1 uncultured Rhodospirillaceae bacterium | reverse complement strand
TGAGAGCCGTTTTGGTGGCTATTACTGAGTTGCATCCATGCGCAATATTGGCGAAGGGGCCTCCATGAATAAAGGCAGGGTTATTCTCTAGGGTTTGAACCAAATTTGGCATTAGGGCATCTTTCAGTAGCACCGTCATCGCTCCGGAAGCTTTAATTTCTTTTGCACGGATCGGTTTGCGGTCACGGCTGTAACCAATGACAATATTATCGATCCGGCGAGACAGATCCTTAAGGTCAGTAGCTAAGCAGAAAATAGCCATAATTTCCGATGCAACGGTAATATCAAAACCAGTTTCCCTAGGGAAACCGTTAGCGGCGCCACCTAGCGAACAGGCGATCTCTCGAAGGGCCCTGTCATTCATATCCACAACTCGTCGCCATGCAACACGGCGGCTGTCAATGGCAGGCTTGTGTCCCCAATAAATGTGGTTATCGACCATTGCAGAGAGAAGATTATGCGCAGCTCCAATAGCATGAAAGTCACCGGTGAAGTGCAGATTTATGTCTTCCATTGGAACAACTTGTGCGTATCCGCCACCTGCTGCGCCACCCTTCATGCCGAAGCATGGACCTAATGACGGTTCCCGGATGCAAATAGTTGCCTTTTTGCCAATGCTGTTAAGACCGTCTCCGAGACCGACAGTGGTTGTTGTCTTTCCTTCACCTGCGGGTGTCGGAGAAATTGCTGTTACAAGTATCAGTTTGCCATCGGGTTTTCTTGATTGTTTTTTTATGTATTCATAGGATAGTTTAGCTTTGTGTGGACCATATTGAATTAGTTGATCACCACCTACACCAAGCTTGGCACCGATTTCAGTAATTGGCAGCAGTTCCGCTTTTCGAGCTATTTCAATATCACTCATAGTACTTTATTCCCTGTTAAATTCTGCACAACAAAATTTCCCGCGAAAAATTCGCGAAGTCTTTATAGTTTTAAAATTCTGAAAAGAATTACCAAATTTTTCTCAGGCTTCACATCTTTCATACCAAGTTTCAACCACAGCTTTATCGAATAAAGAAGAGCCTATCGGTTTACTCTCTCCAGTTTGAAGGGATAATCGGCCACTTAATTAATTTTGTAAAAACTATTTTTTTTATAATATAGTAGATTTCTTCAATCACTACTTGTCTGAGGTTGTGGCTTTGGGCTTGGTATATCGACTTTAAGCCTCTTATCTGACTTCAAATATGGCTTTCAATAGATTTGTTCAGTTTTCTATGACTTTGAACCAAAATAAAATGATTATTTAGTGATAAACAAATCTAAACTTGTTATTTTTTCAGTAAAATTAACGTAAATTCAGGAAAATAATTTTGCTATCTTTAGATAGGAAGGTGTCGCTGCCGCTCTCTGTAAGTAGCAAGTTTTTGAATCAAATTTATCAGTTAAAATTTTAGAATTCAAAATGTGCTGTGACCCGGCCATTCGAGCATTCTATTCTTTAGAATTATTCAGGCTACTATTTTAGCCACCCTTTTTAATCTTGTATTTAAAAATGCCGTCGGTTTCGGTGCTTTCAACTAATTCATGACCTCCGGTTCTACAAAATGCAGCGAAATCCTCGACTGAACCCGGATCAGTTGCATCAATACGTAGAATGCCACCTGCTTCCAATTGGTTCATTGCTTTTTTTGCTTTTAAAATCGGCAGGGGACAATTCATCCCTTTGGTATCAAGTTCAATTTCCATTTTATTATTTCCTCTAGACGAGAAAGTTTATTGTTTCTGATTTGCTGAAATATAACTATTAGCTGTTTACAAATCAAACCATTCATCGAATAAGAGTTTGTTGTCGTTCTTCAATCAATATATTTTTTGACAAAATAAATTCGGCTAATTAGATCTTTTGGAATTATATTTTCTTAGCCTGTTCTATTAAAATGGTTCTGAATAAACTGTAACTTATAATTTTTTTAAATTTATATGAGCTAACCTAAAGGTATTCGATATGAGGCGGGTAAATCGGCGAGAATTTAGCTCTTATATCGCTAGTTCAACGTTATCCACGTTGCCTCTAGTTTCAATTATATCAGACTCAAAAGCTGCATTGCCAACAGCAAAGGGACCTCGTGTCGTTATTGTCGGGGGCGGTTGGTCGGGACTTTCTATCGCTAAAAGTTTAATGCTTGAGAATTCTGAGCTTAACGTGACTTTAATTGAGAGGCGTACATTTTTTTTCTCTCTTCCGTTCAGCAATTTGTGGCTTGGTGATCTTCTTTCGTTCTCTAAACTAAGGTACCGTTTTGAAGATGCGGCTAAACTAGGAAAATATGTATATTTTAATGCAGAGGTATCTGGACTTGATCGTAGGAGGCGACGTGTTCAAACTAACAGAGGCTGGATAGAATATGATATTTTAGTATTGGCCCCAGGCGTTGAATATGATTATAGCTCTATTGGAGTTACAAATTTAGCTGCAATTACAAAGTTGAAGAAGAATTATCCTGCCGGATTTGTCTCTGCAAAAGAGCAAGAGATAATTGTTAAACAATTACAGTCATTTGAGAAAGGATTGTTTGTGTTGACTGTACCTCAGGGAATTTATCGTTGTGCTGCTTCACCATATGAGCGGGCCTGTTTAATTGCGGCTCTTTTTAAAAAACGTAAAATAAAAGGCAAAGTTATTCTGATTGATTCTAGGGTCGAGCCAGCGGTTAATAGCGAAGGGTTCCTGTCTGCGTTCGAAGAATTGTATGGGACGACTATTGAGTACATGAATTCGACTACTGTGGAGGGGGTTGATCCATTTAAGAAAACACTTAAAACGGATTTTGATGAATTTAAATTTGCGGGTGGTGCTATTTACCCCCGAACTCGTGCTGCTGGTATGATTGAACGTTTTGGCTTGCATGATCCCAACAACCGGCAATTTGAAGCTAATATAAATCCTTTTAATTATAATTTTTATGGTGATGACAAAGTTTATATTGCAGGTGATTGTCGCCCGATGCCATTTTCTAAGAGTGCAAGCGTCGCTATTAGTGAAGGTCAGCATATAGCAAAAGTTATAGTAGCTAGGTTGAAAGGAAAGAATGTAAATTGGACCACACCAGAGTCAATTTGTTATTCGATAGTTAATTCAATTCCAAAAGAAGCTATTCTCTCTCGGTCTTCATATCAATTTGATCCACTTGCCAACCAGTGGCGTTATGAAAAGGAATCAAAGGCCTATAACTACCGAAGCCAAAAATTAAGTACGGAAGCCTTTGCTTGGGGGTCATTCCACTTGAATGAAATTTTTGGCCTACAAAAGTTCTGAATTGTTACTAAATAGGAAAATTTGTGCTAAACTAATGCATTGTATAGGGATTAGTAGGAATGAAGTTACTAATTATTAAATCTGTATTAGTTTTTTTTACTCTTGGGCTTGTTGCGATCGCGAATGTTAATTTGGTATTTGCAGATGAAGATTTATTGCAAAAACCAACAATTGGTGAGGATGGATTATATCAACAAAAATGGTTTCATAATAGCTTTCTTGATTTGAAAGAAGATCTTTTAGAAGCTAAGGCAGTCGGCAAGCGTTTTGTTGTTTTTTGGGAGCAAAAAGGTTGTCCTTACTGTAAGCGGACGCATGAAGTTAATTTAAGGATCCCCAGAATTGTTAAATATATTAGTGATCATTTTCTTGTAGTTCATTTAAATATTTGGGGGGATAAAGAAGTTACTGATTTTGATGGTGATATTACAACGGAAAAAAAATTAGCCGAAAAATGGGGTGTGCGGTTCACTCCGACAATACAATTTTTTCCAGATAATCCAAAAAACGTTTCAAAAAAGAAAGGGAGCGAAGTGGAGGTGATGAGGATCCCAGGTTATTTCAAACCTTTCCATTTTTATTTTTTGTTCAAATATGTGAAGGCAAGTGCGTATAAAACTCAGCCTAATTTTCAAAGGTGGTTGAGTGGTGAAGGAGACAAACTTGCGGAAAAAGGATTGAATATCCAGAAACAGCTTTGGTCAGATAAGTTGCTTTTTGACGAATGAACAACCATTCGAAAATTTTTGAGATTGTGATTTTTAACCGATTTTTGTAAAACTGGGAAAAGTGTTAATTAGCCAGTTTGAAACATCGGCAAGATTTCCAGTGAAAATAGCAATTCCCGTTATAATTAATAAGGTGCCAATTGTAATTTCTATTTTGCGCATTTGCTTTTTAAAACGATTCAAAAACTGCATAAATGGTTTAACGGCCAATGCGGCAATTAAGAATGGAATTCCAAGTCCTGCAGCGTAAATACTCAGCAATGAAATACCATATGCAATTGAATCGCTAGAAGCGGCAACCATAAGGACTGATGCCAAGATAGGACCTACGCAAGGTGTCCAGCCGAAAGCAAAGGCGAGACCAAGAATGTATGAGCCGATGTAGCCAGCTGGTTTATTCTCAAGATGAAAACGTTTTTCAAAATTTAAGAAAGCAATGCGGAATATTCCCATATAATGGAGACCAAATATCACTATTATGACACCAGCTATTTGACTCAATATTATTGAATTCTGTGCTAGAAGTGCACTGATGGCTGTTGCGGTGGCTCCTAAAGAAATAAATATAGTTGAAAAACCCAAAACGAATGCAAATGCTGAATACAAGATACGTTTTTGAGTTGTCGTGTCTAAATCTTCTTCTGTTAATTGACCCAGAGACGCGCCACCTAAAAAGCTAATATACGCGGGAATAAGAGGGAGAACACAAGGGGATCCAAAACTTAGAAGGCCGGCTAGAAAAGCACCGAAGAAAGTAATTTCTATCATTACAAAAGGACTTTCTTAATTACCAGTGATTTTGATTGTTGCATTTTCTTTAATCATGACCGACTTTTCCCGCTTAATGTAACTACTAACCAGATCATATATAGCAGGTCCTTTGGTAGCTTCATTGACTGACGCCCAACCTCCAACAATGTAGGACTTATTCGGATCAATTTTTTCGCCCGTGGACAGTAATGTCATGTTGGAAACTCTTTGGCCGATTTTATTTCCTATGTTAAAATGATATCCCATACCGCCAACGCGGACCATATCGCCCCCTTGTTGAAAATACGGATCTGGATTAAATAAATTGTCGCCTACATCCTCAAGAACTTCTTTTAGAAACTTACCCGTCATCTCATTCCGATACACAGCCGGATAAGTAATAGCCGTTTGGGAATATACATCTTCCACTCTAATATTTTGCCCTGGTAACAAAGTAGCCCCCCAACGGAATCCGGGCGATAAGGCGATTTGTGTATCGCGTTCTTCCATGATCGCCTGATTGATTAAATCGTCAAAAGTTCCATTAAAATTTCCTCTTCTATATAAATGGCTTTCGGTTTTGCCTAAGATCGTATTTAACTTTTGTTCGTGTGGCTTTCTGATTTGTTTGATAATCCCAGCTATTTCGGGATCAGGTTTAATCACGTCGCTTAAAACAGGAATTAATTTATAACTATAATTTTTCACTTTTTTATTTTTGACTTCAAGATCAAGGCGACCCAAGAATTTGCCGTGTGAACCAGTTGCGATCAATAATGTATTCTTTGCTTTAATAACGCCCGGGATTGCATCGTGTGTATGACCTGTAAGTATTACGTCGATACCGTCAACACGGGACGCTAACTTTCGGTCAACGTCGAACCCGTTATGACTTGCTAGAACTATGAGTTCCGCGCCGCCATCTCTCGCCTTCTGAACACTCTGACGTATTTTTTCTTCCTGGATGCCGAAAGACCAGTTTGGGATCATGTAACGTGGATTAGCGATTGGCGTGTAGGGAAAGGCCTGACCTATTATTCCGATTTTAATGCCTCCCCGTTCAAAGTATATCACATCTTTAAAAACAGGTTCTTCCCATTCTGTATCGGTTACGTTTCCAGCCAAGAAGGGAAACTTTAGTTTATTTATAAGTTCTTTCACCCTTTCTGCACCATAGGTAAATTCCCAATGAGCTGTCATCAGGTCTACACCCATTGCATTCATAACATTAACCATATCTTCACCGCGGGTTTTAAGGGAGGTATAAGAACCTTGCCATGTGTCGCCGCAATCAATGAGCAGGGTATTGTTCCTTCGTTCGCTCCTAATTGCTTTTATAAGAGTGGCCATTTGCGCCATTCCGCCGACACGTCCGTATGCTTTGCTCAAAGCCACGTGGTCAAGGCTGGAAAAAGCGTATGCTTCGGGTGATCCTGCTTTTAAGTTAAAATAATCAAGAAATTTCCTTCCGGTGATGTGGGGTGGTAATCCGTGAACATTTCCTACACCGAAATTCATGGATGGCTCACGAAAGTAGAGAGGCATTAATTGGGCGTGACAGTCGGTAAAATTAAGAAGGGTAACTTGACCAACATCCGAAAATTCAAGTAATTTTTCTTGGGTAATTTCTTGCCGAGCAGCTAAGGTCTCCAGCGATGCACCACTTGCGAGAGCTGCGGTCGCGGCGGTAACCTGAAGAAAATCGCGGCGAGTTAGCATGCTAAATATTGACTCCAAAACCAGTTCTATAAGAATTTAGAATAAAAAAATGGCGACAGTCTTTTCTGATTGCCGCCTTAATTTAGCTCAAATTAGTTTCGAACGGAAGGTGTTTCCCATTTAAGACCTGCCGCTCTTTGTAACATATAGAATTCAAGGTTGGTATATTCAGCGGACCCTCTTTTATAAGGCTTTGCCCGGATATTCTTATTACACCCAGCAAAACGGCGGTGCAGTGTTCCCACCTTTTGCCACTTTAAACGGTAGGTTGGAAAGCCGTTCGGCATACCCATGCTTAAAACATTTGATCGAGCCATATTTCCAGCATTTTCATCGTGACAGTGTTGGCAAGACATATCAAGCAAACCGCGGCGTTGCTCATAAAATTTCTTTCCTTTAATGTAAAATGGTTTGTTTTGCGCATTGATGCTAGCTTTAATAGGCATGCCCCGAGACTGTAACTTTATGTAAATTGCCAGGGCCATCATGTTATTGGATTCCCATTTCAGCTTTTTTGCACCCATATCTTTTACCAAGTGGCGGTTTAGATAAGCTTGAAGAGCGATCATCTTTTTTGTTTTAGCATCGTAACGTGGAAACTTATTTGCTACGCCTTTCATTTGTGTTTCGACAGATCCATGACAGCTTGCGCAGGACTTGCCTTTGCTACCCATTTTCTTATTCCATAGGACTTCGCCACTATCAACCAATACGAATGCAGGGTTTGCAAAATCGTCGTCCTGCATATCGCGGGTTTGAGATGTCATGGCTACATACCCGCTGTATATATCGCCAGCACGATAATTCTTATTGCGCGGATCAGCAGCTCGTCTATCCGCTTCGGTAACATCATCCGCATCAACAGACGCGCTCTTGTCGTAAGTACATGCGCCGAGAGCACCCAAAAAACCCAAAACGGCGATTATTGAAACTATATTTCTGCCACGCATTTTCTTATCTCCTGTTACATATATCTTACGCAGGGTTCGCCCTATTTAACTGTAACTTTTTTTGATGTTGTAATAGCTTTGCCCTTATCATCCGTCCAAACAAATTTGAATGTGCCGCTCTCGTCTACGCGAGCGTAAAATGCAAAATATGGATTAGCAGAGATGGCAGGGTGGAGGTCTGCGGTCAAAACAGGCTTTCCATTAAAAGTTGCCTCTACTTTATTAATAATAAGGCGTGGTATCTTTTTGCCCGTCTTCTTGTTTTTCCTCATTCCTGTTTCCATTTTATGAGGTATTAACGTCTTTATTTGAACTACTTGCCCCTTCGTAGCCGACTTGGGGACTTTTACACGAGGTCTACTAGCCATTTTACAAAATTCCTCTTCTAATTAGCCGCCGCAGCCGCCGATGGTGACTTTGATGGGTTGTGATGCACGATGGACCGTTCCGTCATTCATGACTGCGACTGCTACAACATTTTGAGTTTTTCCAAGTCGTATGCGGGTCGATACTTCTGCTTTTCCAGATGCCGGGCTTAAAAAGAAACTTGCCACTTCTGGCCTTGGGTTTTTTTCTGAAGCAATGTGAATTGCCTTCACATAATTACCAGCTGTCATTGGACTGTCGACACTAACGGTTAAAGGAACGGTCGCGCCATTTTCAGCAATTGTTGGTAACTTGATTTTAATCTTGCCTGATTTGTATGACGATGTTCCACCTAATTTTGCTAGCAGTTTAGATGCATCATCAGGAGTTGCAAGCGCCGCTTCAGACAACATAGATCCTGCAGCTGCTGCTATCGTCCCCAATCCAAGAAGCTTTAGTATTTCCCGTCGCTCCAGTTTGGTTTGCTGTTTTACTGTTTCATTCGACATCTTTTATGTCTCCGGTTAATTATAAATTTAGTATGTGATTATTCTTTAAGTGTCATGAGATATGCGAGAATATCCTCAATTGCTCCTGCACTAAGTACTGTTTTACCCTTCCACTTTTTCTGCACCCGATGAAATCCAGTTTTCCTATAGTAGGACGGCATAATAGTATCTGGATTGATCGTCTTGGGATCAACAAGACGCAACCTAAGTTCACCTATGGTGTAGCGACTGCCGACACCAACCAGGCTTGGTCCAATGTTTCCATGATCAGCCTGCTCCGGAACTGGCATCACATGGCAAGCCAGACAATTACCTTTTTTTCGGTGGATTGCTGCCGCACGCCCTTTCTTTGCGTCGCCAGGCTTGCCTGTAAGGGATTTAGGAATTCCATCGCCGACACGGGCCTTCGCCATGTTGAATTCTGCGGCGCCAAGTTTAATCGAAAGTCCGCATGTCAGGGGAATAACAACCAGCAGACCAGCACACGAATATATCAGTTTACTGAATTTCATAATTATAATGTCTCCGTTACCAGATACACAGGCCCCCAAAATTTAAGAAACCTTTGTGCGCACCCTCTCCATATAGATGACAAACGGGTCACCTGTTTAAACATAAGTATTTTTTGCAAGTCGCCACGCTTACCCTGAGCCCTTATTTCCAACCCAGTCATTCAGCCTCAACTGTAAATCTGATGCAGTTTTTATACAACCCTAAAATTTATATTTCCATTAAATAAGAACTATTTGTTTTTAGTCAGAAACCTTGAAAAATCAATTAATTAAAAGTGAAATCTATTTGTGTAAAATATTTATATTAATAAAAGAATTTTGTGAAAAATTACATTAAATACACTGAATATTTGTAATTAAGAAACGATAATTAATTATTTGCGGGCTGGAAGCATGGTTTTTAGAGCACCGGTAAGGCTATCTTCTTCTAAATATTTCAGGCCATAAATTCCACCAATCAGAATGGCGGTAAGTGTGATCATAGAGCCTATGGCTAGGGTGGACATGCCTGTGACACCTTGGCCAATTGTGCAACCTAATGCAAATACTCCGCCAATACCCATCATAGAGGCACCTAATATATGGCGAAAAAAATCATCCGTAGAGTTGAAAGATTCAACTCTGAATTCTCTCCGGGATATAGACATTAAGAAAGATCCAAATATAACCCCACCCACTGTCGCTATGCCAAAATTAATGGTGGAGCCTGTAAAGGTCATTAAATATTGAATGCTATTCCCGCTTGGGGCAACAAAACTAAATGAGGTAAGTGGCACTGGCTCAAAGTCGTCTTTGCCTAGAACTCCTGTAATATACCAAGCTATTGGGATTAGAACGCCAATTATGCAACCTGCAGAGATGTCTTTAGGGGAGTTCCTAAATTCTTGATTTTTAAAACAAAATATAAATAGAGCGAGAGAAAATATTCCAGAAATAAATGGTCTCAGGGATTGTTCTTTTATATTGATATAATTTGCAAAAATTTCTGGCAACCCCTGAGTTGTAACCCCGCTTTCTTTAAGGTTAATTATTGTTGCACTTTCAAGAGCCAACCGGACCGGTCCAATAAGTCCTCGCAACGTCATATATGCAAAGATGCCCATAAATATGAAAACGATAAGGGACTTCAAATTACCCGCGCCCAATCTGACAAGTGTTTTATTACCGCAACCTCCAGCCATTGTCATACCGAAGCCAAATATCAAGCCACCAATTATACCTCCACCCCAACCCAGGTTGGGTGTAAGGTATATAGATTTATTTAAATCCACGATGCCGTTCAAATGTAGCGTTTGGCTTAAAATAATGGCAATCGCTATAGCTAGCAGCCAGGCACGCAAACGGGACCAATTGTTCATAAATACGATATCTGAAAGGGCCCCCATCGTACAAAAATTAGTTCTCTGGGCCGTGGCGCCAAAAATGATGCCCGCAATAAAGCCGTAACCTGAGATGACAGCAGCAATCGATAGTTCTTCCATTTTTTTTCCTTTTTTTAAGCTACAAAATTATCTTAAGGATTTAATGGTTATTAATTAGCTGAATTTTGCCTATTAATGACACCGTGATTATCAATATCGCATTTATGCTGGTTTAATCGCAAGCTTTGTTTAGTATAATCGAAAATACATAAGACAAGGATGATAGCTTGCGTTTGCTTCACTCATTATCTGCTTTAGTTATATTTTCAATGATGTTGATTCAATTGTCACGTGCAATCAATGCAGCAGAATTGTTAATGGTTGAATCAGCTAGTTGTGAGTGGTGTGAAATGTGGCATAATGAAATCGGCATTATTTATTCTAAAACGCCTGAGGGAAAATATGCCCCCCTTAAGAGGATTGATATCGCCGATTTTTCATCGGGATCAATGGTTAAAATTCGTCTTCCTAATTTTACACCTACTTTTGTTATTTTAAAAGATGGTAGAGAAGTGGCCCGCATTATCGGGTATCCCGGGGAGGATTTTTTTTGGCAAAGGTTGCAAGCTGCATTGAAGAAGATTGGATTTACGCCGAAAAATTAGTTTAACTAAGAGGGAGCTATGAAAAAAATTTATATTGTTTGTATGTTTCTATTATCTATATTTGCTTTGCCGCACCCTAGCCTGGCGGAAGAGCCATCTTTGCTATTTGCACAAAAATCTCTAACACTTGAGGCAGCATTGAAAGTGGCTCAGGCTACTTTAGAAGCCTGCCGGAAAGAGGGCTTTCAAGCGGCAGTGGCCGTGGTTGACCGGGGTGGTAATATGCAGGTGATGTTAAGGGATCGTTTTGCAGGTCCGCACACTCCCAAAGTATCACGTTTAAAAGCGTATACAGCACTCTCATTTAGATCCAGCACCGTGGAGTTAGCAGAAAGTACCAAAGCTGGCAAAGATGCCTCTGGAGTTCGACATATTGATGGTGTTTTAGCGCTTGGAGGTGGTGTTATGATCCGAGCGGGTGGGGAACTCGTTGGAGCTGTCGGTGTTTCTGGGGCTCCTGGCGGGCAAGCTGATGAAGATTGTGCAAAAAAAGGCATAGCAACAATTCAAGCAGATTTAGATTTCTAAGGAAATGGCGGCTTATTGTCCGTCATTTCTTTATTGAGAATTTTAATTAGGGTCGAATGTAACTCCAACCTTCCTCCTGGCGCTGCATCATGTGAACAACACCTGAGGCAACCATTTTTGCTTGTGGTAGCAGGGCAACTTTCTTGCCGGCTTTTTTACTCATTTTACGGTGAGTATTTCCGCAAGCTCTAAATGAAATATTATCAAAATTCTGACCAAAACTAGTAATACGTTTTTTTACAGGTGATTTTGTAGCGTGTAACATCATTAGACCAGGTCCGTAAGTCACGATTTCAATTTTCACTTCTTCGGCTTTAGCTTTGTAATAGGCATCGACATTTGCAGCATTATTTAATGCCATATTCATGCGTTTAGGATCATTGTCATCTACGTGAATAACAACACGGTGTAATCCACTTTTTGGAGCCGCATTAATCGAATCGAGTGTAATAGCTGATAGGAATAAGCTGAATGCGACTATTAATGGCGTTGTTGAGAGTTTTCTCATAATTTTCCTCCGATTAATCTTGTTTTGAATACATGTTTATTTTGTAGGTATAACTGATTGAAGTAACTATGGAAAAATTTTATACATAAAAATTTTGTAAATAAAAATATTTGACAAATATTAATGATATAATATATAATTTATACAATAATGGGAAGAAAATTTAGATGCTAAAACAAAATAATATTGTAACGTTAGGTATAGCAACTAATGAGTTAACTGAAATTAGTGCCGAAATAGCTTCTGATTGGTTATCTTCCGGTGAAGGGCTTCTTTTAGATGTTCGTGAGCAGGTAGAATTGGAGATAGAGTGGATTCCCGGAGCTACAGCCATGCCTCTGTCAAAACTTAACCCCAGTGCTGTCGCTGACATGGGAATGCGAAAGATTATGGTGATTTGCCAAACAGGTCGCCGATCAAAAGAAGCAGCAGAGAAGCTTCTAGCTTATGGCCTTTTAGGCGTTTACAATGTGAAAGATGGACTTCTTGCATGGAATGCCGCCGGGTTGAATTCTGTGGACCAATCAGCATTATTAATTTAGTTCTTCATAGCTCGTTTAAAGTTTCAATATAAAGTATTATTGTTATTAGTCGCTTCTTCTGACCCCAAATTTTCAATCATGGTTAGTAAACAGTTTCGGAGAGTTTGAATATCTTTCTGGTGAATATCTTTTCTTGCTATTCTATTTACTTCCTCTGCTAGAGGTACGAGTTTATCTTCTAACTTTTTTCCCTTTGGTGTTAAAAAGACATGCCGTTTACGTCTGTTCTTCCCTATATGACGACGTGAAATGTATCCCTTTGTTTCCATAGTTCTCACGACATTTGCTGTTGTTGATTCCATGATTCCGGCTATTGAACTCAATTCTCTTTGCGTTAAACCGTCTTGCGTCCAAAGAATGCGTAAAATTGACCATTGACTAAAAGGGATCTCATGTTCTCTAAGCTTAATTTGTAGCGAGCGAACAAGCGCGCGCGTTGCGTCCTTAATTAAGTGTGCAAGTCGATCGTTAGGGAAGTCATCCTTCCAATGATCGAGAATAATTTTAGTTTCATTTGTCATTTGTTGCTATTTGAAATAGGTGTCTGATATTTTAGAGTAACCTCTTTTTCGTTTTTTGCTGATTCAAGGATTGCCAGGCACATTTCCAAATTCGAGAGCGCCCATTGGCCATTATGTATGGGGGGGCGATCGTGAAAAATTGCATCGATTATTTCATCTATCACTTCCGATCTAGGGATCGCCGGAGCAGGCAATCTGTTTTCGGTCAGCTTATCATTTCCATATATTACAACGCCCCATGGCATAGGGCGTATATCAGCATTCTCGCAAGAAGCTATAATCGTTCCAAAGTGTTGGTAGTGATGACTTTGATTTTGGTTGCTTGATTTAGAATTATAATTTACTCCCCCAAAATTTTGGTTTGCTTTAACATTAGCTTCAGTCGAGCCTGATAAATCGGTGGCCAATTGTTTTCGCGATTGCCAGTAAATATCCGGGGCTTTTTTGCTCCCCAATTCACTGTTCCACTCCATAAATTCATCAGAGTCAAAATGGGCATAACCACTATAAGTTGCTGTTGCTGTCAATCCACCGTTGAAACTAATTAAGGCGTTGTATGCCCCCTCTGTTTTCCGGTTAGGGTCCCAGTTACCAGTATTAGCACGCACACTTTTTACGCTGCCTCCTCCTAAAATCCTGATTATATCAATTTGATGGGCAGCTTGGCTAAATACTACGCCTCCTCCCTCTTTTGTTACTAATTCATCGGGACGACGAGGACGATACATAAAATCAGTATAATTAAAGGCAGTTAACATCCGCAGCTGGCCATATTTTCCGCTCGTAATTAGCTCGCGGGTTTTTTTGATGGGCCGATTAAAACCATGACTGTGGCCCACGATCAAATGGACGCCAGCTTTTTTAACTACTTCATTGATCCTACGTGCCTCTTTGATTGTCAGGGCCATCGGCTTTTCGAGGAGTATATGCTTTTTTGCGGCTGCTATCATTTCAACTTGTTCCAGATGAAGAGCTGCAGGCGTTGCCAAGTAAATTATGTCAATGTTGGAATTGTCTAATAAAGATTTGCAACTTTCAAAGGCGGATCCACCAAAATCACTTTCGAATTGTTGTCGAACTTCAGTACGAGGATCAGCCCCAGCAACCAATTTGATCCTTGGATCTTGCACGAAGGTTGGTAACATGACCGTAAAAGCTCGGCCCATCCCAACTGCACCTAAACGCAAAGATTTTTGAGAGTTTTTGCTAATCGACATTTTATCGCGTTAATTTCCTTTATTGTAATTATCCTAGACATCTAAAGCATTGGCCTTTATAAAATTAGGTACCTAAGTTTATTGATTATATGTTTATTTTCAAGTGTATATGGAAATCTTAAGAAAGATAAAACAGGAAAATATCGCGTGTTAAGTGCCGAACAAAATGAACTTTTAACCCGCGTTGAAGGTGAATCGCCCATGGGTCAACTGATGCGCCGACATTGGTTGCCGGCGTGTTTGTCTGATGAAGTGATCAATCCAGACGGTGCGCCTGTGCGATCCCGTTTATTGGGTGAAGATCTTGTAATTTTCAGAGATACGAATGGTAACTTAGGCGCGCTTCATGAAAAATGCCCCCATAGGAAAGCTTCTCTGGCTTTCGGGCGTAATGAAGAGTGTGGCCTACGTTGTCTATATCATGGCTGGAAATTTGCTGTTGATGGGACAGTGCTTGATATGGCTTCAGAGCCGGATAGCGAGCGGAAAATGAAATCTTTCAAACACCGTGCATATCCGGTGACTGAATCTGGCGGTTTTATTTGGGTTTACATGGGGCCCGATGAAAGCTTCAAAGAGTTTCAAGGGCCTGCATGGGCGCCAACGCCAAGCACTAAAATCAGTGTTGTAAAAATTCAAACGAACTGTAATTGGGCCCAGGTTTTGGAAGGGTCCATTGATTCAGCCCATAGTTCTAGCTTGCATTCATCAAATATGCCCTCAGCAGAAGTTGAAGGATCAACAGCTACTACTGACGCTTGGCTGCGACCTTCAAAAGATAAGTCTCCGCGCCTAGAAATCGAAATGACAGATTATGGATTTAATTATGCTGCGCTGCGAAAACCAATAAAAAATGAAGAAAACGATGTTTACGTTCGAACGACTGTATTCATTGCCCCTTTTACCGTTTTAATACCGCCAAATAATCAATACAAACTTGCACAAATGCTATTTCCCATAGACGATTATAATACAATGTTTTATTGGATTGCTTGGCATCCTGACCCTTCAAAAGGTATTGATCAAGATGAATGGCGCCGATTTTGTGCTGCTGAGGTGGGGGCCGATTTGACTGAAAATTTTCAGAAGCGGTTAAATCTTGGTAATTGGTATAATCAAGATAGAGATGCAATGAAAGGTGGCGATTTTACGGGAATAAAAGGTATTCCGATGCAAGATATGGCTATGTGGGAATCAATGGGTTGCATTACTGACCGGAGTCATGAAGTATTGGGAACTAGTGATTTGAGCATTGTAAAATTTAGGAAACAAATGGTGCAAGCAGTGGAAGATTTTATGAGCGGAGCCCCAGCAATAGGAACTCAAGATTCAATTATTCCTCATGTTGAGCTATCTTCTTTTGAGGGAATTGTTTCGAAATCAACGGATTGGAGGGGACTTAAAGATAAACATGATTTTGAGTAAATAATATGAGCTAAATGATTAATTTAAATATAATTAACAAACAAGGGAAGGAATAAAAATGATTACGAAGAAAATTTTATTAAGTGCTGTGGTTGGTGGCGCGCTGATTTTTTGCTTAAGCGATATTTCAATGGCGCAAAAATATAACCTGACGCTGAGTGGTGCTAGTCCGGGCGGTCTTTGGTCTCGCATTGGCGGTGGTATCGACGCAGCTATAGCAAAAGCTTATCCTGGCTCTACGGTCACATATCAGACGTCATCAGGGGGTTTGGCCAACGTTCCTTTGGTTTCGAGAGGGAAAGTGCCTATGGGTTTAGCTACTGATGGTGAATTAAACGCAGCTGTTAAAGGGGCTAAACCATTCAAGAAAGCAATCAATAATGTGCGGATTCTGTTTCGGGTCTATACACCCGCTTCACGTTTTCAGCAGAGTTTTTTCGCGGTAAGCAAGTCGTTTGCGGAAAAGCATGGGGTTAAATCTTTTGCGGATATTGTCAAAAAGAAATTGCCGCTTCGTATTGCTATTAATCGTCGGGGGAATATGGATGCCGATGTTGGTGAAGCCGCGATGACTTTATTAGGTGCTTCACGAAGCAATATTAAGGCGTGGGGTGGACAAGTCGTTCATGCAGCTTCAAAAGAAATAGTTTCACTAATGTCAGATAGGCGTATTGATGTGGCTAATTTTGGTATTTCATATAATCATCCGCGTGTTCGTGAAATAGCAAAGAATTCTTCGCCTATTTTGCTTAGCTATGGTCCAAAAGTAGCGTCAAAAGTAGCACAGCGTTTTGGTGGCGAAGTCTGCAAAGTCAAGCCAGGTGAGTATAAGTGGACAGCTAACGGCGC